>DATEDP010000138.1 GCA_035281585.1 bacterium | reverse complement strand
ATTCCTCATAACGCAGCGCCTCGCTCGGCTGAATCCGGCTCAGCCAATGAATCGGGACCGCCGTGGCCAAAGCGCCGACCCCCAAGGTCAAGCCCAGGCCGATCAGCAGGATCCAGGGATTCCAATGAAAGGGAATGGTCCAGCCGAAGTGGTCGTAATGCAAAACCTTGAGCAGGACCCAGGCCAGGCTCAGGCCGGCCAGCGCGCCGAGGGCATAGCCGCAGCAGGCGAGGGCCAGGCCTTGGCTGAGGCCGTAACCGCGCAGGCCCGATGGCGAAATGCCGAGGGCTTGCAGCAAGCCGACTTCGCGGCGCTTCTCCTCGAGCAGGATCGCGAGGGTCGTGAGGACGCCGAGGAAAGCCACGAAGAGGGCGACGTATTTCAAGAGGTCGGTGACGGCGAAAGTCTGGTCGAAGACTTCCAGCACCCGGCTTCGGACTTCGCGATAAGGCCGCACCTCCAGCGTCGGCGGCGCCCCGGCCAGCCCGCGAAACCGGGCGATCAAGGGCGCGGCCCGCGAGGGGTCCTTTAAGTAAAGCGCCATCCCTTGAATCCGCCGATCGCCGCTGAAGGCTTGGAAAGTTTCGCGGTCGACGTAAACCACCCCGCGTTCCGAGGAATAATCGTGGAAGATCGCGGCGACCGGCAGCGTCCAAGCTCCCCATTCGGTTTCCAGCGTGAGCCGGTCGCCGATCTCGATCCTTTGCCGGCGGGCGAAGGATTCGGAAACGGCGAAAAGCTTTCCGCCGGCCAAAAAGGGATCGAGGCTGCCTTGGAGCAGGCGGATCTGGCCATGGGCCATCAAATCGCGCAGCGCGATCGCCGAAACCGTGACCTCATCGGACCCGCGCCGGGCCAGGAAGCCGCGCAGGGTGTCGATCCGGGCCTCGCCGGCCGCCGCCTCGACCGCGACCACGAAGTCCGGCGGCAGGAAGCTACGAAAGCCGTTGGCCGGGTTGTCCCGCAAAGTGAGATAGACGTCGCCGCGGATGCCGCCGATCCAATCGACCACCGCGCCGCGAAAGGAGTTCACCATCAAGCTCACGCCGAGCCAGAGCGCGACGCCCAAGGTCAAGGCCGCGGTGACCACGCCGTAGCGGTAAGGATTTTCGGCGACCTGAGCCCAAGCGACCTGGGCCGCGCCCCAGCGGCCGAGACGGGCCAAAGCTTGCAGCAGGAGCAGGACCAGGCGCATCGCCAGCGGCGTGAGCAGGAGAAATCCGATCAGGACGCCGAAGGCGGTGACGAAGCCCCAAGCCGGCCGGGCCGGCGAGCTGAGCTTGGCCGCGGCCAAGCCGATGAGGAAGGCGAGGGCCGAGAGGCCGAGCAGGAACAAGGGATGATGGCGGAGATGGCGTTCATAGCTGAGCCGGCGGGCCGCTTCGACCGGCCGCACCGCCAGCGCCTCGGCCAGCGGCAGGAAGGTGCCGAGCAGGGCGCCGGCCAAGCCGAGGCCCAGCGCGACGGCCAGGCCCTGGCCGCTCCAGTCGAGCCGCAGCTCGGCTTGGTTGAGGTAGAGCTGGCGGACGGTCCGGGCGATCGGGCCGAAGAGCAGCCGGGCCAAGCCGCTGCCGAGCAGGAAGCCGAGGCCGCCGCCGAGCAAGCCCATCAACAGGGCTTCGGCGCCGAGAGTCAGCCCCAAACGGCGACGGGTGGCGCCGAGGGCTCGAAGCACGGCCAAGTCGGGCCGGCGGTGGAGCAAGGCCAGGCTGCTGGCGTTGTAGACGATGAAGACCGCGACGAAGACGGCGACCAGCCCCAGCGAAAGCAGGTTGAGCTGGAAGGCTTTGAGCAGCTCGCGGCCCTCGCCGAGCCGCTCTTCGGCCGTCACGATCGCGAGCCCCGGCTCGAGGCCGCGTTCGGCTTCGCTCTTCCACTCGGCCAGTTTTCCCGGCCGGACCCGGACCTCGATCCGGCTCAAGCCGGCCGGCTCTTCCAGCAGTTCCTGGACGGTGGCGATGTCGGCGAAGGCCAAGGAAGCTCCGCCGCTCCGGGAAGCGAGAATCTTGACTCGCGGATTTTTTCGGCGGCCGGCCAGCGAAACCGGGAAAGTCTCGCCTTCTTGGGCCCCGCAGCTTTGGGCCAAGGGCGGCGAGAGCAGGATCAAGCCGGGTTCCGCCATCATCTCGAGCCAGGGCCGTGAATTTCCGGAGTCGCTCGGCGCGGAGTCCGAAAAAAAATCGCCGCGGCTCAGCGGGTCGACGCCGAGCAAGCTGAAGGAGCTTTCGAGCTTGGGGCCGCAAAGCGCCACCGCTTCAACCAGCGGGGTCGCGGCCAGGGTGAAGGGGTTGGCCAGGACGGCGGCGTAATCCTCGTTGCGGAGCGGCCGGCTCCGGGCGACGAGGGAGAGGTCGGCGATGCCGCTGACTTCCTCGACCGAGCGGCGGAAGGAGTCGAGGGCGCTGCGGTTGGCGGCTTCGATCGCGCTGAACACCGCGATGCCCGCCGCCATGCCGAGCAAGGTCAGCAAGGCCTTGAGCGGCCGCCCTCTCCAGTAAGCTAGGCTGAGCCAAGAAAAGAGTCTCAGGCCGGCACCGCCTTCCCGCCGCGCAAAACCCAGCGGCGGTCGGTCCAATCGATCGCCGCCTCATCGTGGGTCACCAGGAGGAGGCCGCAGCCTTGCTCGCGGCAAAGATCGCCGAGCAGCTCGTAGACCCGGCGGCGATTCTGGCTGTCGAGGTTGCCGGTCGGCTCGTCGGCCAACAGGAGGGCCGGACGATTGAGCAAAGCCCGGCAAAGCGCCGCCCGCTGCAGCTCGCCGCCCGAGGCCTCGTTGGCCCGGGCCCGCCGCCGCGGCCATATTCCGCTGCGCTCCATCAAGGCCCGGGCGCGGTCTTCGGACTCGCGCCGCGGCCGGCCGTCGAGGGTCGCCGGGAGCAGCACGTTGTCGAGGAGGCTGAGCGAGGGGAAGAGGTTGAAGAATTGGAAGACGATGCCGAGGCTCCGCCGCCGCAGCTCGGCCAGCTCGGCGGCGCGGCGCTGGCCGAGCTCTTGGCCTTCGATCCGGATGCTGCCGCCGTCGGCCCGGTCGAGGCCGGCGATCAGGTGGAGCAGGGTGCTCTTGCCCTCGCCGGAAGCGCCGACCAGGCAGAGCCGCTCGCCGGCTTCCAATTGCAAGTCGAGGCCTCGAAGGATGGGGACGGGGCGCTGGCCGATCCGATAGGATTTTTCGAGGCCGCGGACTTCGAGCAAGGGCATGGCTCGATCTAACACAAATTGCAAAGACTTGGGACCTTGGTTAGAGAAGGGGAATGGAGCCGGGAGAAATCCATCTTTGGACCGCCGATCTCGACATCGGGAAGGAGCTCGGTTTGGCCTTGCGTGAAACTCTGAGCCCCGACGAGATCGAGCGGGCCGACCGTTTCTTGCAGGAGGACGACCGCCGGCGCTTCACGGCGGCCCGCGGGATCTTGCGGCGATTGATCGGAGATTATCGGAAGGCGGCCCCTTCCTCCCTTCGTTTCGCCTATGGCGAGAAAGGGAAGCCCGCCTTGGTCGAGAGCGGCGGCTTGGGTTTCAGCCTCAGCCACTGTCAAAGCCGGGCGATCTATGCCTTGGCTTGGAATCGGGAGCTCGGCGTCGACTTGGAGATCCCGCGGGAAGGGGTCGACGTCGAAGGCTTGGCCGCCCGCTATTTTTCGCCGGCCGAGGCGGCGCGGATCGCCGCCTTGCCTCAAGCCGAGCGAGCGGCCGAGTTTTATCGTTTGTGGACCGCCAAGGAAGCCTATGCCAAAGCTCGAGGCCTGGGCTTGAGCCTGCTCGGCGAGGAAGTGAGCTCCTTCGCCGGGTTTCGAGTCGAAGAGTTGAAGCTGAAGCCGGGCGAATTTTCAGCCCTGGCCTATTCGGGTGAGAAAGCGAGATTGAAATTTTTTGAATTCTAGCAAAAAAGAAAAATGCCCCCGCTGCGCCAGCAGCCGTCTGCTCGAGCGGCTCGACGGCTCCAAGGCCTGCCGCCGTTGCGGCCAAAAGTGGATCGGGAAAAAGGTCCTGGCCTCTCAGGACAAGCGCAAGCCTTCCAAGGTCTTGCCCGGCCGCAGCCTCGCCAAGCCCGGCAAGAAGAAACAGCTGAGCCTGTTTTGATGGCCTAACGCATGATCATCCGCGCGTCGGTGCGGAACTTCTCTTCTTCCAATTGAGCGAGCTGCTGCCACATCTGCTCGATGTTGCGGAATTGGGTTTTGAGGGTATCGGTCAGCTCCCGTTCGTTGTTTTGCAGCTCATTCATCGTTTGGGTGCTGAGCTGGACGAATTGCTTGTAACGATTGATCCGGTCTTCCGAGCGCTCTTGGGTGTTCTCGTCGGTTCCGGCGTATTTCTCCGGCGGTT
>DATEDP010000137.1 GCA_035281585.1 bacterium | reverse complement strand
CTTGAACTTTCCGCTTTCCAGCCGAGCTCGGACGGCCGAGACGAGATTGAGCCGGATGGTTTCGCTCTTGAGGATCTTGTCGGCCTCGGTGACTTCGGGCCGCCAGATCTTGTCCCAAGCGTTGTCGAGAGCGCCGACGTTTTCACGCTGGGATTGGGCCTCGGCGATGATCTCCTCTCGCCAGGCGGCGAGGGCGGCCAAATTGGCCTGACGCAGCTTCGCGGCGCCGGCTTCCTCGATGAACTTGTGGGCCAAGAGCAGGTTCCGCGAAATTCCTTCCACCGCCTTCTCGGCCTCGGCCTCGTTGTTGTTTTTGAAATGAGCCTCGGCCGATTGAAATTTTTCGCGCAAGATCGAGATGCCCTTTTCGGAGTCGCCGTTGCCCAACTCCTTACATCCGGCGTCGCGGTAGGTTTCAAAATAAGCCAAGGCATCGTCGAGGCGGCCTTCGGCGATGGCCTGGTTGGCTTTCGAGAGCGGTACCTGACTATGGATCTGGGGATTGCTGTCGGATTCGGCGAATCGGAGCAATTTATCCGAGATCTCCTTGCCCAGGGTCTTCAGTTCGGCGGCGATCATCTGCCCCTCGGCGTCGGCGAGCCTCGGGGAAGCCGCGAGGGCCTGGAGTTGGTCTGAGGCGCTTTGAAGCTGATCGAGGATCTCCGCCTTCGCCTCGAAATCCATGGCGTGAATTTCCGTCGACTTGCTTTCGAATTCCTTGAGCTGCTCGCGGAGGGCCGGAGCCTGGGCGCGAAAGATCAGGGCTTGGTCGATGTCAATGTTTAAGGCCGCGGCGATTTTTTCGATGCCTTCCTTCCTCCTTGTCACATCTTCCGGCGTCAGCACCTCCCAACCGCCAACTTCATTGATAAGCTGAGCAAGCAGCATCCTGCTCAGGCTCAGTCGGCCGTGACGAATTGGCAGCGACTCAGGATGGCGCCCCAAAAACTCGCCAAGCAAATTGTGAGCGAACTCGGGGTTGCCGCCCACCGTCAGGATTTCACTGAGCGCCAAGGCGGCTTTTTCGCTGTCGGGGTTGAGCAAGTACGCCTTCTCCAGCGACTTGAAGGTTTCCTCGAGCCGGCCGCGCTCGGCGTGGATCTTGGCTTGACGGAAAGCTTGCTCAGACTTCTGAACGTCGACCGGCGTGACTTTCTTCAATGCCGGAGCGGCCTTGGCGGTGAGCGGATGGGTCGGGGTGCGGCCGCTGCTTTGGAGGAGTTTGACCAGCGGTGAGTCGTCGGTGATTTTGAGGACCGGGCCCGGAGCTTTTCCTTCGTTGGGGGATGGCGCGGGCGGCGGCGGGGGCGCGGGCTGAATTTTCTGACCAGGGCGATAGCGAACGTTCGGCGTCATGGAACCTCCGGATTGGTTATAAAGCAAGGGCGGTGCCAAGGCGCGGCAACGCAATTTCAAGGACTTAGCGGCCGACTCGTCGAAAGAAGGGAAGAAAAAGTTCCTCTTGTTCTCAAAGTGGGATGCGGCAAAAAAAAGCCAGGCGCCCGGGGAGGCGCCTGGCGGGAGGGTATTGAGAAGAGACAGCTTAGGAATATTCGGCGGTCAGGTCGCCGCTGCCGGCATCGATCGACCAACATAAGTTTTCGCCGTCGATTTCGATTTCGCCCACGCCTTGACCCGGCGAGTAGATCGAGTTGGGATCGAGGACGCTCAAGAGCTCGATCATCCGGCCGCGGACATCCTCCATGATGTCTTCGATGTCCTCGTTGTCGCTCTCGCCGTCGCTCCAAGAGTTCTTCAGCTCGTTGAGGCTTTCGGCCAGGGCGGGGTCGAGGACCGCCAGGAAGTTCAGCAGCTTGGCGTCCACCGGGTCGGTGAGCTCGCCTTCGGAAAGCGCGGCCTTGAATTCCTCGAGCGTCATGTTCATGCCCGAGGCATCGAGGGCGCTTTGGAGCTGGGCTTCGGTCCGGCCGGTGGCCGCGAGCAGGGCCTCGACGATGGCGTCGCCGTCCATGGTTCCGGTGGTTTCGGCGGCGCCGTTGATGGTCACCCGGTCGGCGAGCGAGGAGGGGATATCGCCTTCGATATACTCCTCGTTGACGTTGACGTTCACGTTGTAGCCCTTTTTCACGATGTAGGTGTCGGTCGAGCCGTCGCTGTGCTTGACCTTGACGATGACGTCGCCGCCGAAGTTGGCGCTGAACTCGACCGTATCCGACGGTTTCACCGAGATGTTGGCGTCGGCATAGACGACGTGCTTTTGGTCCTCGCCGGGCTGGGCCCAGAAATCGACGATCTCGCCCGAGAATTCCGGCTCATAGAGCAGGCTGCCGTCGGGCTGTTCCTCGCCCGGGATGCTGGACTCGGGCTTGGAGCCTTCCGCGACTTGGCTGAACTCGCCCCAAGTCGCGATGCCGTTGGCGTCCCTGAGCTGGCCGGCATCGGGCGTGTTGATTTTGATCGTGTCGCCGGCCGCCGGGTCGAAGTCGTGGACGAAGTAGACCGCTTCGGTGCCGGTGGCCGGATCGGTGACGACGATCTTGGCGACTTCCTCCGGCGGCTGGAAGCGGGTGTCGGTGGTCATCTCGATCGTGACCTGGGCCGAGACCGGCGCGACGTCGAGAATGAACTCATTGCTCCAGATGTCGTGGGTGCCGTTGCCGGTGAAGCCGATCTGGGACTTGCCGTTGGTGTAAACCCAGTTGTCCATCGTTCCGGCCATGCCGCCGAACTGGTTGGTCTGGCCCTGCTGCGGTCCGCCCAAGGGAGCGCCGCCGCCCATGCCGCCCAGGCTCGGATCCCAAGCTTGCTGGCCGTAGCCGAGCTGTTGCTGGGCCCACTGGAGCTGGGCGAGGAATTCATTCCATTCCTGTTGGGAAGGGGCGGGCGTGCTGGGATCGCCGGCCATCACCGCGTTGTAGTAGGCGGTGGCCTGCTCCAACCATTGGACCAGAGCCGGATCGCTGTAGCCGCCGAGCGACTTGGTGGCGGTTTGACCGCCGTAGGCCAGGGCCTTGGAGTCGTAGACGGGGGTTCCGGTGACTTGAGATTGACGAACGCGATTGCTTTCCATTTTTTCGATCCTCCTTGAGGCGTCGTTTCCTCGACGCCGATGCCAGGAAGAAAAGCAAGCGCTGGGCCAAAACCATTAAACTTAAATCATGAATAATTTTAATAAGTTATTAAATTGATCGCGCCTAGAATTGAATAATTTGAATGAATAGATTTCACATGGTTCACAATTTCAAAATATGGTGCCAGGCAGGGCTTCGATGGACAACTCCCGGGCTCTCCCCTACGATAAATAAGGTGGTTCGGAGGAAAATCGTGGGTCGGCGCTTCATTCCCATTCTGTTCCTGACTTTTCTGCTGCTGGCTTGCTCCGGCGGCATCGGCGGCGCTCCGGGCAGCGGCGGCGCCGGTCCGGTCGGCGACACCACCGTGGGCGGCCCGCTCGGCGGAAGCGGCTCGGCGGCTCAGCCGCTCGATGCGGGATTTTCCGGACCCTCCAAGGACGTGCACGGCTACAATTACGTTTTGCGCGAGGCCAAGGGCAGGGTGATATGCCAAGAAGCCAACGGCGATTTGAAGGTCCGATTGAGCGGCCAGGTCTTCAACGACCGGACTCAGATGGGCGTCGCCGGCTTTCTGCGCATCACCGATCCGAACGCCCAGCGCTACCAGGTGACCCGAGCCTTGAACGATGCCGAGGTCGGCCATTTTTCGACGGTGATGAAGTTGCGGCCGCCGCTGGACCCCTTCTTCGCCATGCTCATCACCCATGAGGAGCCGGCCCAGCTCGACGTGCTCCTGCCGGTGACCGGGGCCCTGGTGCAGGTCATCGTCGCCGAGCTAGCTTCGCCCTTGAGCTTCGAGAATGCCGACACCGATCAGCATTGTGTCGAAGCGGCCGGCGAGAGTCCCGATTATCAATCGGTCGAGGACCGGCCCGTCCCGGTGACCGTTGATTGACGGAGGTTCTTGGCGCCTTCTCTTACCCCCCTTTGAAAAAGGGGGCCAGGGGGGATTCAAAGCCGTTGCAAAGCAACGAGGTTCGATTTCCAGGCTTTCTTTTTCCAGCGACCGCTTTAAATCCCCCTTTTCCCCCTTTTTCAAAGGGGGAAATCGTCGATATCTGGATTTTTCCGCGCCGACTAATTCTTCAAGCCCAAAAATTTGGCGAGGACCGATTTGTTCTTCGGGATGCCGTGGCGGTCCATCCGCATGTAGAGGCAGCGCAGGGTGACGTCGAGGTCCTTGGCCGCCGCGTTTTTGTCCATCTTGTGGCGGCGGAGGGCCTCGATGATGAGCCGCCGCTCTTCGGCCCTTTCTTGGCTCTTGGGCGTGCTCTCCTCGACGCTGCGGCCGCCGATGACGCCGGGCCGGGCCTCGGGCGGGAGATTGAGCAGGTGAGGGCCGATCTCGCCGCCCTGGGCGAAGAGCAAGGCGTTGCGCAGCACCGACTCGAGCTGGCGGATATTGCCGGGCCAGGAATAGCTCACCAATTTTTCATAGGCGGCCTCGCTCAGCTTGGAAGTCCCGAGCTTGAAAGAATGGCTGAGCTTTTCGATCAAGTGGCTCACCAGCAGGGGGATGTCCTCCTTGCGTTCGCGCAGCGGCGGCAATGGAATGGTGATCCCGTTGATCCGAAAATAGAGGTCTTGGCGGAATTTCTCATCGGCGACCAGCTGCTGCAGGTCCTGGTTCGAGGCCGTGACCAGCCGGACGTCGACCTTGACCGCCTTGGCCGCGCCGAGCGGCCGCACTTCGTTCTCTTGCAGGACCCGGAGCAGCTTGACCTGCATGTTCAGCGACATATCGGCGACCTCGTCCATGAAGAGGGTGCCGCCGCTGGCCTGCTCGAAGAGTCCGATCCGGTCGCGGTCGGCGTGGGTGAAGGCGCCGCGCTTGTGGCCGAAGAGCTCGCTTTCGAGCAAAGTCTCGGGGATGGCGCTGCAGTTGATCGTGACGAGCGGGCCTTTCTTTCGGGAGCTGTTCTCATGAAGCGAACGGGCCACCAGCTCCTTGCCGGTGCCGGACTCGCCGTAGATCCAGACCGGGATCATCGTGTCGCTGACGTGATCCAGCAAATGGAAGACCTCCATCATCTTGGGCGAGCCGCCGACGATCTCGTCGTAGCCGTAGCGGAGCTGGTCGCGGACCTGGGCCAGCTCGACCGAGAGGACCTCGATGCGCTGGGCCTGGCTTAGGACTTTTTCCTCGAGCTTGGAGTTGGCCTGCTTCAGCTCGGCGATGAAGCGGGCCTTTTGGACGGCGAGGGCGGCCTGGGCCGAAAAAGAGTCGAGGAGAACGATGTCTTCCTCGCGGAAGCAGTCGGGAGCGTAACGGTGGTCCAGGTAGATCGCCCCCAAGACCCGGCCCTCCAATTCGAGCGGGACCGCCAGGATCGATTTCAATTGGTACTGGACGACGCTTTGCTTGTCCTTGAGCCGCTCGTCGTGCTGGGCATTGGCGCTGAGCAAGGTCGAGCCGCGATCCATCGCTTGGCGGACCGCGGTCATCGAGATCTGCAGCTCCTCGCCGCCCAGGCTCTGCTGGTTGAAGTGACGGGCGGTCTTGACTTCGAAGCCGGCCAGCGGCGCCGGGCTCTTGGGATTTTCCAAAAGCAAGAAGCCCCGTTCGGCGCCGGTCAACTCGATCGCCGCGTCCATCACTCGCTCCAAGACTTCGTTCAGCGCGGTCTTGCCGGCGATCTGGCGCGCGATCTCGCTGAATTGACGGAAGCGCTGCTCGGAGAGACCGCGGGTCGGGAGAGGAGGGGGCGGGGGTGCGGAGACTGGGTTTGGCGCCGACGCTTTTAAATCCCCCCCGGCCCCCCCTTTTTCAAAGGGGGGGAATTCTTGAGTCGCACCGATGATCTTTTTCAGCTCTTCGTCCAACGAGCTGCCTTCGAGGTTTTTTTCGTATTCCATTTTTAGCTCCTCGGGAAGCGAGGCCGCGATCTGGAGCCCTTCTTCCCATTGTTTTTGCCATAAAATTTGAGCGCTTTGCCCCAAGCCTCGCCGGGCCAAGGCCAGCGCCGAGTTAGCCAACAGCTCGCGGCGCTGCTCCGGCGATTCGAGCTGGCCGAGCGCGCCGAGGAAGGCCGGCAATAGACCGGGCAGGCGCTCGGTCTCGGCGCTCCATAGCTCCAGGCTTCGGCGCCAAGCCGGGTAGAGCCGGCCCTCGAGGCCCGATAGCTCGCGAAGCGTGGCCTGAAGCAGCTCGGAATGGGCGGGCAGCCGGCCCAAGGCCGCGGCCAATCCCAGCCGGGCCATCGCCAATTTCATTCGGGCCGCGAAGCCGGCCTGGTCCGACGCGGCGGCTTGCCAATCGGCCTCGGCTTCGGCCAAGGCGCCCTGGCGCCGCCGGTGCTGGCCCCTCTGATAGAGGAGCTCCCAGCTTGAAGTCGATTCGGCGTTCGCGGCCTCTTCGAGCAGCTTCGCGGCGGTCGCCGGATTTCCGAGACGGGAGTGAAATTCCGCGAGGTGCAGCCGGCTCAGGTTCAAGTCTTCCTCGTTGCCGTAGGCCCGCAATATTTTTCCGGCCTCTTTCATTTCTTCCCAAGCTTCGCCGTAGCGGGCCATCTCGAGATGGAGCAGGGCCCGGTTTTGCAAATAGCGGGCGGCCTGGAGAACGGCGCCGCCGGCCTTGGACAATTCGATCGAGCGGCTCATCAGCCGCTCGCTCTCGGTGAGACGGCCGTAGTCCTGGGCCCAGAGTCCCAGCAATTGATAGGACACCGCCTCGGTTTGGGGCTTTCGGGTTTTTTGGAAAAGCTCCCGATTGCGCCGCAAGTGATCGAAGGCCGGGAGGAAGCGGCCGAGGCTTTGCTCCAGCTCGCCCCAGCGCTGCTCGATCTCGCCGCGCAGCACTCCATCCTCGCCGGCCAGCTCCAGCGCCTTCCGCAAATGCTCGCGGGCGGCCTCGGGCCGGCCGGCGCGCTTTTCGATCGCCGCCATGAAGTTCAGCGACCGGGCGTGATAGGGGTGATGCCGGGGATGGATGCCGGGGGGGCCGATTTTCAAGCTGCTTTCGAAATGCTCGCGGGCGGCGTCCCAATTTCCGGCCGAGTACTCGACCATCCCGCTGAACAGATGAAATTTGTTCTTCTGCAATCTCGTCTCATCGTCGGGCCGGTCGGCCGACCATTGGGCATAGGCTTGACCGGCTTCGGCGTAGCGGCCCAGCCGGTGAAAAAGCGGAGCCATGCTGCCGTGGAGGACGTAGCGATCTTCGGCGCCGGCGGCGAGTGGCAGCAGCTTTCGATAACAAGCGAGGGCCGCGGCCGGTTCCTCGCGGCCTTCATGGTAGGCGGCCGCGGCCAGGCCCCAAGTCTTTGCCAGCTCCGCGTCGCCCACCGCCGCGGCATGCTCGGCGAGATGAAGGGCCAGGCTTCCGGCTTGCTCCGGCGGCGGGGCTTGGGCGAGATCATGCCGCAGCCAGCGCCGGTGGGCCTCCCGAAGCAGGTCCGCCGGCAGAGCCGATAGATGAAAATCGCGGAGCGAGGGCTGGGCCAAGCGCCTCGAGCTCGAGGTTCCGGGGCCGAGCCGGAGCAGCGAGCTTCGGTCCAGCTCGGCCAAATCCCGCTCCCAATTTTCTTCCGGCTCGAGGGCCGCGATTTGCGCCAAATCCAAGGCCCTTCCCCGGCTCAAGAAAAGGGCGAAAAGCCTTTTCGCCGGCGTCGAGAGGCCTTCGATCTGGCGCCGCGCCGCTTCGCGCAGCCGCTCCGGCGCCGAAGCGGCGGTGACGGCCGCGGCGGCGAAGTCCTCGGCCAGGCCGCGGCGCAGGCCTTCCATCAATAGCAGGGGCCGGCCGCCGCTTTGCTCGAGCCAGCCTCGGGTCCAAGCTTCGGCCGGCGGCTTTTCCAAGGGAGCGGATGCGAGCAGGGACCGGGCCTGGGCTTCGCTTAGCTCGGGCAGATCCAGGCTTCGGCCGGCGGCCGAGCTTTCGAGCTGCCGCCGCCAGGCTCGCAGATCCGGCCCTTCCAGCTCGCTGTTCACGTCGAAGAAAAAAGTCGGGATGTCGCTTCGGCCTTCGGCCATCTCCAGCAGCAAACGGATTTCACGGAGGGTCGACTCGGGCCACTCGTGGAAATCCTCGAAGGCCACGGCCCGGTCGCGGCCGCCGGCGAGCAAGGCGGTCAGCGAATCGGTCAAGGTCAGGGAAAGCTCTTTGCCATTGAATCGGCGGAGCAGCCGCGAATGCCAGGTCGCCGCCTCGCGCGGCGTCAGCGAATGCCACTCGCCGCCCCCGAGCTGAGATTCCCAGCGCAGCTCCTCGAGCAAGCGGCTCCGGCCGCTGCCGCTGGGCCCGACGATGGCCAAGAATTTTTCGCCGCTTTCGCCGCGCCGCGCCCGGCCGCAAGCTTCCACGACCGCCGGCGGACTTTGCCAGGCCAAGCGGGAAGGCAGGGCGACCGCGCTTTCGCCGTCGCTTCCCTCCAAGCCATGGCGACGCAGAAAATGAACGAGGCTCAAGGCCGAGCTCGGCCGCCGGCCCGGCGAGATTTCCAAGAGACGGGCGAGCAGGTCGCCGAGGAAGTCCGGCAGCTCGGGGCGGGATGAGTTCAAGGGCCGGGCCTTGACCGCTTTTCCGGCCGGAGGAGGCCAGGTCGGAAAGGGTGGGGCGCCGCAAAGCCACTCGTAAATGGAAGCTCCCAAGGCGAAGAGATCGCCGGCCCGACCGTATTCGCCCCAAAAAGCTTCGGGCGGGAGGTAAGCCGGAGTGCCGGCGCCGGCGCCGTGGCGCTCGGCGCCGCCGGACAAGCCGAAGTCCAAGAGCCGGAGCCGGCTCGAGTCCCAAAAGAGGTTGGAGGGCTTGAGGTCGCGATGGAGGATGTTGCGCGAATGCAAATAGTGAAGGGCCGAAGCGACGCCGCCTAGGATCCGGACGATTTGCTCAGGATCGGTCGCCGGTTCGAGCCGGTCCAAGGGCCGGCCCTCCAACAGCTCCATCGTGAAGCAAGGCCCGTGGAGTTGGGGATCGTCGACATGCTCGGAGAGCTCGGCGTGATAATCGAAAATGCCGACCAAGTTGGGGTGGGAGAGCCGGCTGAGCAAGCGGAATTCCTCGGCCAGCGAGGCCGAAGCCATCTCCGGCTTGAGCACTTTGAGGGCGAGCTTCCTCCGCTGCTGGGAATCCCAAGCCTGAAAGACCCTTCCCATGCCTCCTTCGCCTAAAATCTTTTGAATTTGATAGCGCGGCGCCAATTTCAAAATTTTCCTTTTGAATATTATGCATTTGAAGGGGTTGACGGTCAAACAAAGTCATCCTGAGCGGGGGCCCCAGTCGAACGCCGCAGGTTCAAGTGAGACTGGGGGAAGGATCTGCGACCCACCAAGGGCCTTCGAAGGGCCGATTCCCTTCGTGCCGTTAGCGGGTTTCTGAGGGCACGAAGCTGCGCTGGAGCCTTAAGCTTCTTGGGCAGTCGCAGATCCTTCGTCGCTTCGCTCCCCTCAGGATGACGCTTGGCGGCGCGTTTTCTCTTGCTTCCTAAGGGACCCCTACGTTAATCGACCCTCGCTGATTCCGTTGATCTTTCAGCCCTTTTCTTTCCGGAGTTCCCTTGCTCGCACGTTACAGCCGACCCGCCATGGTGCAAATTTGGGAGCCCGAGGCCAAGTTTCAGCGCTGGCTCGACATTGAAGTCGCCGCCTGCGAGGCCTGGGCCCGATTGGGGAAGATTCCCGCCCAAGACCTGAAGAACATTCAAAAGAAGGCGCGCTTCGACCTGGCTCGGATCGAGGAGATCGAGGCGGTCACCAAGCACGATGTCATCGCCTTCGTGAGCTGCGTGGCCGAGTTCGTCGGCCCTTCGGGCCGCTTTCTCCACATGGGCCTCACCAGCTCCGACGTCCTCGACACCTGCCTGGCGATGCAGCTCCGCGATGCCGGCAAGATCCTGCTCGCCGACATCGACGCCTTGCTCAAGGTCTTGAAGAAGCGGGCTCATGAGCACAAGGACACGATCCAGGTCGGGCGCTCCCACGGCATCCACGCCGAGCCCATCACCTTCGGGCTCAAGCTGGCGATCTGGTACGACGAGATGCGGCGCAATCGCGAGCGGCTGGAATTGGCCATGGAGCAGATCGCCTACGGCAAGTGCTCGGGCGCCGTCGGCACCTTCGCCCACAGCCCGCCGGCGGTTGAAAAATACGTGATGAAGAAGCTGGGCCTCAAGGCGGCGCCGGCTTCCTCCCAAATCGTGCAGCGCGATCGCCACGCTTTTTACTTCTCGGCCCTGGCGGTGATCGCCGGGACCGTCGACAAGATCGCGACCGAGATCCGCCACCTCCAACGCACCGAGGTGCTCGAAGCCGAGGAATACTTTTCGCCCGGCCAGAAGGGCTCCTCGGCGATGCCGCACAAGCGCAATCCGGTGCTTTCGGAAAACCTCTCGGGCTTGGCCCGCTTGATCCGGGGATACGCGGTGGCGGCCTTGGAGAACCAGCCGCTCTGGCACGAGCGCGACATCAGCCACTCCAGCGTCGAGCGGGTGATCGGGCCCGATGCGACCGTGACTTTGGACTTCATGCTCGGCCGGCTGACCGGGTTGCTGGAAAAGCTGCTGGTTTATCCCGAGCGGATGCTGAAGAACCTGCAAAGCCTGGGAGGGCTGGTGCACAGCCAGCAAGTCTTGCTAGCCTTCATCGAAGCCGGGATGCGGCGCGAGGATGCCTACGCCATCGTCCAACGCCACGCGATGAAGGTCTGGGAGACGAGGGAGAGCTTCGCCAAGCTCCTCAAATCCGAGCCCGAGGTTTTGAAGTATCTAAGCCCCAAGCAGATCGACGCGATCTTCGACTTGAAGCACCACACCAAGCATGTGGGGACGATCTTTAAGCGGGTATTTGGAAGGTAGTTCCCCCTCCTTTGTAAGGAGGGGGCAGGGGGAGGTAGAGCGTGGGCGATGCGCAAAATCTTTTGCCCATCGCGGTACTTTCTACCCCTCCCTAACCCTCCCCTTATAAAGGGGAGGGAATAGGAGAACTATGAAAGCAAAAGTGACGGTAAAGCTGAAGAAGGGAGTCCTCGACCCCCAAGGAAAGGCCATCCTCAACAGCGGCCACGCCCTCGGCTTCGAGGAATTGACCGACGTCCGGGCCGGCAAGGTCTTCGAGATCGACCTCAACACCGAGGACAAGGCTAAAGCCGAGCCGCGGTTGAAGGCGCTGGCCGACAAGCTGTTGGCCAACACCGTCATCGAAAGCTTCGAAGTGGAGATACTCTAAGGTGAAAGTCGGCGTCGTCCTATTCCCCGGCACCAATTGCGATCATGATCTCTACCACGCCCTCGGCCTCAACGTCGGCTTCGAGCCGGTCTATCTTTGGCACAAGGACCATGACCTGAAGGGCTGCGACGCGATCATGCTGCCCGGCGGCTTCTCCTACGGCGATTACCTGCGCTGCGGGGCCATCGCCAAGTATTCGCCGGTGATGCGCGAGGTGGCGGCCTTCGCCGAAAAGGGCGGGCCGGTTCTGGGGATCTGCAACGGCTTCCAGATTTTGACCGAGGCCGGCTTGTTGCCCGGCGCCTTGCTGCGCAACAAGTCGCTCCAATTCCTTTGCCAATACGTGACCTTGAAGGTCGAGACCGAAAGGACTCCTTTCACCAAGAAAGCCAAGACCGGCGGGCTGCTCCGCATCCCGATCAATCACGGCGAGGGCAACTATTATATTGATGGCGAAGGCTTGCAGCGGCTGGAAGGCGAAGGCCAGGTCGTGTTTCGCTACGTCGACGAGCAGGGGCAGGCCAGCGAGGCGGCCAATCCCAACGGCGCGCTGGCCAACATCGCCGGCGTCTGCAATGGCCGGCGCAACGTGGTCGGGTTGATGCCCCATCCCGAGCGGGTGGTCGAGGCGGCCCTGGGCGGGACCGACGGAAAAATTTTGTTCGAGAGTTTGCTGAGCTAATTCCCCCTCCTTTGTAAGGAGGGGGTCAGGGGGAGGTAGAGCGTTGGCGGTATGCAAAATCTTTTGCCTATCGCGATACGCTCTACCCCTCCCTAACCCTCCCCTTACAAAGGGGAGGGGGATAAGAATTTATGACTTCACTATTGCAACAAGCCAAGGAATTCGGACTTTCGGAGGAGGAATTCCAGCGCGTTCTCCAGATCCTGGGCCGCGAGCCCAACTTGGTCGAGCTCGGTATCTTCTCGGTCATGTGGTCGGAGCACTGCAGCTACAAGAGCTCCCGGCTTCACTTGAAGAAGCTTCCGACCACCGGGCCCCAGGTCATTCAAGGTCCCGGCGAGAACGCCGGCGTCGTCGACATCGGCGACGGCTGGGGAATCGCCTTCAAGATGGAATCGCACAATCATCCGTCCTTCATCGAGCCTTACCAAGGCGCGGCCACCGGCGTCGGCGGCATCCTCCGGGACGTCTTCACCATGGGAGCTCGGCCGATCGCCAACCTGAATTCGCTGCGCTTCGGGGCCGCGGACCATCCCAAGACGCCCTTCCTGGTCGGCGGCGTCGTTGCCGGCATCGGCGGCTACGGCAACTGCATGGGCATTCCGACGGTGGGCGGCGAGGTCTTCTTCGACGCCTCCTTCAACGGCAATATCCTGGTCAACGCGATGACCGTCGGCTTGGTGAAAGCCGATCGGATCTTCAAGGGCCTGGCCGAGGGCGTGGGCAATCCGGTCATGTACGTCGGCAGCAAGACCGGCCGCGACGGCATTCACGGGGCGACGATGGCCTCGGGCGAGTTCGACGAGGCCAGCGAGGAGAAGCGGCCGACGGTTCAAGTCGGCGACCCCTTCACCGAGAAGCTTTTGCTCGAGGCCTGCCTCGAGGTGATGGCCGAGGACGTCTTGGTCGGCATCCAGGACATGGGCGCGGCCGGCCTGACCAGCTCCTCCTTCGAGATGGCCTCGCGTTCGGGCAGCGGCATCGAGATGGACTTGGACAAGATCCCGGTCCGGGAAGAGGGCATGACGGCCTACGAGATGATGCTCAGCGAGTCGCAGGAGCGGATGCTGCTCGTCGCCAAGCGCGGTTGCGAGGAGAAGGTCGTCGAGATCTTCAAGAAATGGGATCTGGACGCGGTGGTGGTCGGCAAGGTCACCGACGACGGCTGGATGCGCCTGAAAAAAGACGGCCAGGTCGTGGCCGAGCTGCCGATCGGCCCGCTCACCGACGCGGCGCCGCTCTACGACCGTCCCCAGAAGCCGGTCGATTTGCAGGCCCGGCAGAAGATTTCCTGGGACGAGCTGAAGTATCCGGCCGATTGGAACGAGACTTTGCTGAAGATGGTCGGCTCGCCCAACCTCTGCAGCCGCCGCTGGGTCTGGCGCCAGTACGATCACATGGTGATGACCAACACCCTGGTCCAGCCCGGCTCCGACGCCGCGGTCCTCCGGATCAAGGGCTTGAAGCAAGGCGTCGCCGTGACCAGCGACTGCAACAGCCGCTATTGCTATCTCGACCCCCATCTCGGCGCCCAGCATGCGGTGGCCGAGGCCGCCCGCAACCTCGCCTGCAGCGGGGCCAAGCCGCTGGCCACCACCGATTGCCTCAACTTCGGCAATCCGGAGAAGCCCGAGATCATGTGGGAGTTCGCCGAGGCGGTGCGGGGCATGGGCGAGGCCTGCCGGGCCCTCGACGCGCCGATCGTCAGCGGCAACGTCAGCCTCTACAACGACACCAACGGCGTCTCGATCTTTCCAACGCCGACCATCGGCATGGTCGGCCGGCTCGAGGACGCCTCCAAATGCCTGGCCTCGGGATTTCGCGAGGCCGGCGACTTGATTTTCCTCTTGGGCGACCTAGTTGGAAGCCTGGGCGCCAGCGAATACCTGAGCTGGATCCACGGCAAGACCGCCGGCGCGCCGCCGCCGCTCGATTTGAGCCGCGAAAAAGCCACCCAGGACTTCGTGCTCCGCGCCATCGGCGAAGGGCTCTTGGCCTCGGCTCACGACGTCTCCGACGGCGGCTTGGCGGTGGCCTTGGCCGAATCCTGCTTCACGGCCGCCGATCCCGACTTGGGAATCGACGCGGTATTGGAAAAGGCGGGCGAGGGGAGGGCGATTGCCGAGCTGCTTTTCGGCGAAGGGGCCTCACGGATCTTGCTCTCGGTCAAGCCCGGCCGGGCCGCCACCCTCCAAGAGCTGGCCGCCGCCTCGGGCTTGCCCCTGCATCGTCTCGGGGCGGTGCAAAAAGGCCGTTTTCGCCTCGGGCCCTGGCTGGATTTGCCTATTGCCCGGCTCCGGGAGGTTTGGGATAAAGGTTTCGAACGAATCGTGCGTCGCGGGGAATAAACGAATATGTGCGGGATTGTCGGTATTTACAACCATTCGGAGGCGGCCAAGATCGCCTATCTGGGGCTTTATGCCCTCCAGCATCGCGGCCAGGAAGCCGCCGGCATCGTCAGCGCCGACGGCGAGCGGCTTCATGCCCACCGTCAGATGGGCTTGGTCGCCGACATTTTCAACGAGCGGAAGCTCAGCAGCTTGGTCGGCAGCGCCGCCATCGGCCACGTTCGCTACTCCACCGCCGGCGCCTCCCATCTCAAGAACACCCAACCGCTGGTTTACGACTACTCGCGGGGCGAGATCGCCATCGCCCACAACGGCAACCTGGTCAACGCCCAGGCCCTGCGCGGCGAGTTCGAGGCCCACGGCTCGATTTTTCAATCGACCACCGACACCGAGATCATCATTCACCTCTTGGCGGCCTTCCATGAGAAAGACTTGATCGAGCGGATCATCGCCGCCCTCAAGCGGGTCGAGGGCTCCTATTCGCTGCTTATCCTGACCAAGAGCCGGATGATCGCCGCCCGCGATCCCTACGGCTGGCGGCCGCTGGTGCTGGGCGATTTGAACGGCAGCCCGATCGTGGCTTCGGAAACCTGCGCCCTCGACTTGGTCGAGGCCAAATACGTCCGCGAGGTCGAGCCCGGCGAGATCCTGGTCTTCGACAAGGACGGGATGAAGTCCTTCAAGCCTTTCCCCAAGCCGCCGAAGAAGGCGCTCTGCATCTTCGAGCACGTTTACTTCGCCCGGCCCGACAGCCAGGTTTTCGGCCGCAACGTCTACGAGATCCGCAAGGGCTTCGGCCGCCAGCTGGCCAAGGAGCATCCGGTCGAGGCCGACATGGTCGTGCCGGTGCCCGACTCCGGCGTCCCGGCGGCTTTGGGCTACAGCGAGGAATCGGGGATTCCCTTCCAGCTCGGCCTGATCCGCAATCACTACGTCGGCCGCACCTTCATCGAGCCGACCGACCAGATCCGCCACTTCGGGGTCAAGGTGAAGCTCAACGCGGTCCGCGAGCTGGTCCAGGGCAAGCGGATCGTGCTGATCGACGATTCCATCGTCCGCGGCACCACTTCGCGCAAGATCGTCAAGATGCTCCGCGATGCCGGGGCCAAGGAAGTCCATTTCCGGATCAGCTGTCCGCCGACCAAGTGGCCCTGCTTCTTCGGGATCGACACGCCCGACCGGAAGGAGCTCATCGCGGCGACCCACAGCTTGGAAGAGATCCGGCGCTACATCACCTGCGACACCCTGTCTTATCTCTCGATCGAGAACATGTTCTACTTCGACAAGAACCACGGCGAGTGGTTCTGCGACGCCTGCTTTTCAGGCAAGTTCCCGGTCCCCTTGGTCGATTATCCCAACGCCGAGCCCTTGAAGAGGGTGAAAGAGGCGTAGTGTTCTCACCCCCCTTTGAAAAAGGGGGGAATCGCGAAATCCTTTTCTTTACAATTAAATAGCGCTTCCTTACATTCCTCCGCATCCAAATCCCCGTGTGGTTCGTAAGCGACGGGTAACAACCCCTTAATGGAGGATCCCTATGTCGAAGTCGAAAGTGTCCAAGAACAAGAAACTTTTGCTCGGTTCGGCTCTGGCCGGATTGGTGGTGGCCGGTCCCGGTCTCTCGGTGACCGCCGGCTCGGTTTCGGCCGGGAGGTTTTTCCAGTCGGCCGAATTGGAAGTCGGTTACCGGGTCGCCCAGGCCGTCGATAAGAAGGAAGAAGCGGCAGCCACCGCTGCGACCGCCGACACCAAGAGCGGCGAGGTCAAAAAGGACGGCGACAAGCACTGCAGCGGGGACAAGAAATGCTCCGGTGATAAAAAGTGCTCCGGTGACAAGAAATGTTCCGGCGACAAGAAATGCGGCGGCGACAAGCACTGCAGCGGCGACAAGAAGCCGGCCGGCACCCCGGCTCCGGAAGCCAAGAAGAGCGACGCCTCCAAGTCCTGCGGCGCCGGCTCTTGCGGCGGCCACAAGTAATTCGACCAAGGGGCCGGTCGGAGACGCCGGCCGGCCCCCTGTCATTCCGAGGACCCGAAAGGGGGCGAGGAATCCGCTACGGAGCTCCATAGTGGATCCCTCACTCCGTTCGGGATGACGAATGCGACGTTCCGAAATCCAAAACCTCGGCTTCGGTCTCGGCTTGCGCCGTGAAAATGTCGACGATCTCCTCGCCGCCAAGCCCTCGGTCCTCGATTGCCTGGAAATCGCCCCCGAAAACTACATGAAGACCGGCGGACGCCTTTACCGCCAGTATCGCGAGCTGGCCGAGCGCTATCCGATCGTGATCCACGGCCTCAGCCTTTCGCTCGGCTCGAAGCATCCGCCGGCCAAGGCCTTCCTCAAGGATTTGAAAGCCTTCCTCAAGCAGACCCGGGCGCTCTGGATGAGCGACCATCTCTGCTACTCTTCGGTCCTCGGCGCCCAATTCCACGATTTGCTGCCGCTGCCCTTCAGCCGCGAAGCCCTGCGCCACGTCGTGCCGCGGATCCGCAAGATCCAGGATTATTTGGAAATGCCCTTCGCGGTCGAGAACGTCTCTTATTACGCGCCCGGCGGCCGTCATGAGATGACCGAATGGGAATTTTTGGCCGAAGTCGCCGAGCGGGCCGATTGCTCGCTGCTGCTCGACGTGAACAACATCTACGTCAACGCCGTCAATCACGGCTTCGATCCCTTCGAGTACTTGAAGACGCTGCCCTACGAGCGGGTCCTTCACATCCACGTCGCCGGCCACATCCAATATCAGAACTTTCTCCTCGACACCCACGGCGCGCCGGTGATCGATCCGGTCTGGGACTTGCTGCGCTACGTCGCGGCCCGGGCCGAACCCAAGGCGGTCATCGTGGAGCGGGATCACAACCTGCCGCCGCTGTCGGAAAGCCTCGCCGAAGTCGCGATGGCGCGACGAATCTTCCAGAAAACCGCCGCCGAGCGGAGGATCGCGTGAAGGCCGATTTTCCCCATCTCGAGCAAACCGAAAAATTCTGGGCCAAGATCTGCTTTGACGGAAGCTACCGGCCCAAGGGCCGCTACCGGGTTTACCGCGAGCTGGTCAGCGAGCGAATGCTCGACACCCTCAAGAACATCTCGCCGGTGGCGCGGTCGCTCTTGAGCGAGAAGGAGTGGTGGGCTTTGCTCTGGGCCTTCCTCAAGAAAGCGCCCCCGAAGTCGGAGATTCTCCGCGAGCTGGCCGGCGAATTTTCCGGTTATTTGAAGGCCCGCCGCCATCCCTTGGCCAAGAAATATCCCTATCTCGGCGAGCTGCTGGAATACGAGTACCTCGAGATCGAGATGCGCTTCGCGCCCGAGGACGAAGGGCGAACGCCGGCCGGGAAGTTTCGCTTGAACCCGGCCCATGCCCTGGCGAGCTATCGCTGGCCGGTGCACTTCATCTCGGAGGATTTCCGCGATCCCAAGAAAATGCCCCGAGGATATTACCACCTCCTCCTGTGGCGCGATCCCCAAAGCCTCGAGGTGAAATTCATGGAAGTCAACGGCCTGATCGCCGCTTTGTTGCGGCGCTTGGAAAAGGGGCCCCAGGCCGCCGGAACCTTGCTCAAGGCCGTCGCCAAGGAGCAGGCCATCCCGGCCGACGCCGGCTATTTGGCCGAGGGTCAGGCCTTGTTGCAGAGTCTCCGGGCGAAGCGGATTTTAATTTAAGATGCCAGCCACCGCCGAACAATTGGCCCGTTGCTCCCGCGGCGAAGTCGCCGCGTTTTCCGACCTTTACCAGGCCTCGGCTCCGCATCTATTCGCCTTGGCCCTGCGTATCCTCTCCAAGAAGGAGTGGGCGGAAGAAGTGCTCCAAGAGGCCTTTACCAAGATCTGGACCCGATCGAGCGATTACGACATCGCCAAAGGCTCTCCGCTCACCTGGATGGGGACCATCGTTCGCAACACGGCGATCGACCGCCTTCGCCGCAACCGCCGTGAAATGCCGCTCGACCTCGAGCCCCTGCTCGGCGTTTTGAAGGACGAAGGCCCCGGCCCCCAGGAGAGGGCCGCCCAAAGCCTGGAATCGGAGGCGCTCGGCCGCTGCCTCGAGGAATTATCGGAGGAACAGCGCCGAAGCCTGGGCCTGGCTTATTGGAAGGGCCTCAGCCACGGCGAAATTTCCAAGGCCCTGGCCCGGCCGCTCGGCACCGTCAAGGCTTGGGTTCGGCGGGGCTTGGATCAACTTCGGAGGTGCCTGGAGCGATGAAGCTGGAGCGACCCGAAATCCGCGAAGTCCTCGCCGGCGAATACGCCTTGGGCCTGCTCGCCGAGCGCACCCGCCGCGGCTTCGAGCGGCGGCTCAAGACCGACGCCGGATTGCGCGGGTCCTTGCGGAATTGGGAGCGGCGCTTCAATTCGGTGGTCGAGACCCTCGAACCGGTGGAGCCGCCGGCCCAGCTTTGGATTCGGGTCTACGAAAATCTGCCGAAGAAGCGCCTGGTCCAGGGCGAGGGCAAAACCCTCTCGCTTTGGGAGAGCCTCAACTTCTGGCGCAATTTGGCTTTCCTGGGCAGCGCCCTGGCCGTCTTGCTCCTGACCTATGTCGGATTCGGTCCCGGTTTCCGCAGGCCGCTGCCGGCCCAGGTGGCGATGATCTCCGACCCGAAGTCGGACAAGACCGCCTGGATGGTGAGCGTCATGCCCGACCGCAAGATGCTCAAAGTGACGGCGATGGATCTCCCGGCCATGCCCGCCGATCGCGATTGCGAGCTCTGGATGCTGCCGGCCGGCGGCCAAGCGCCGGTTTCCTTGGGCTTGCTGCCGATGCAGGGGACGATGACGATGCCGGTGGCGGCGGGCAAAATGAAGATTCTGGCTCAAGCCACCGGCCTCGCGGTCAGCCTCGAGCCCAAAGGCGGCTCGCCGACCGGAGCGCCGACCGGCCCGGTCCTCTATCAAGCCTCGATTTATCCGCTCTAAACCCGCATCCATCCCCGGAATCCCGGCGTATCACCGGAATCCAGGAGACACGCGATGCGCCGCTTATTCATTCTATTCGCCCTGCTGCTCCATTCGGCCGCGGCCTCCGCCGGCGGGTCGGCGATTCCTTGGCAGACCTGGTCCGAGCGAATCTTCGAGCGGGCCGCCCGGGAAAACCGCTTGGTCCTCTTGGACTTGGAGGCGGTCTGGTGCCACTGGTGCCATGTGATGGACGAGCAAACCTATTCCCATCCCGAAATCGCCGAGCTGATCGAGCGGCGTTACCTCGCGGTTAAAGTCGACCAGGACTCGCGGCCCGACCTGGCCAACCGCTATCGGGACTATGGCTGGCCGGCGACCGTGGTCTTCGACGCCCAGGGCCGGGAGCTCGCCAAGCGAGCCGGCTTTCTGGCGGCTCCCGAAATGGCTGAGCTGTTGCGGCGCTTGGACCAAGATCCCCGGCCGCTGGTCGAGCCGACTTACCCAAGCCGGCTTGCCGCCGCGCCTTCGCTCGCGGGGCTGAGCGAGGATTTGGCCGTCGAGCTGCGGCGGCGTCACCGCGAGGCTTTCGACCCCGAGGAAGGCGGCCTCCGGCTGAGCCAAAAATTTCTCGATGCCGACAGCTTGGAATATTCGCTGCACTTGGCGGCGGCCGGCGATGGCGAGGAGGAGGGGCGGGCCCGGAAAACCTTGAGAGCGGCGGCGGCCTTGGTCGATCCGGTTTGGGGCGGTGTTTACCAATATTCCCACGGCGGCAACTGGGCCAATCCCCATTTCGAGAAGATCCTGTCTTTTCAGCGCGACAATCTGAAGATTTATTCCCGGGCCTATCGCCTTTGGAAAGACCCGGAGCATCGAAAGGCCGCCGCTGCGATTCGATCCTATCTGAAGAATTTTCTCCGGTCGCCGGAAGGAGCCTTCTACGCCAGCCAAGACGCCGATTTGGTGCCGGGGCGGCATGCCTCGGATTATTTCGCGCTCGATGACGGCGAGCGCCGCCTCCGCGGCATGCCCCGCATCGACCGGCACCGCTATGCCCGGGAGAACGGCTGGGCCGCCGAGGCTTTGATCGAGTATTACCTTGCCACCGGCGAGCTCGAAGCCTTGGAGGAGGCCCGGCGGGCCTTGGATTGGGTCCTGGCTCATCGCCGTCTCGATTCGGGGGCCTATGCCAGCTTGACTTGGGCCTCGCGCTTGAAGGGTCCGGCGGCCGGCGGATTTCGTCACGATGCCGAGGACGAGGGCGGCCCCTTCCTGGGGGACACGCTGGCGGTGGGAACGGCCGCCCTCAAGCTTTACGCCGCCACCGCCGAGCGCCGTTGGCTCGAGACGGCTCGGGGCTCGGCCGATTTCATCCTGCGGAATTTTTCAGCGAAGGACGGCGGGTATTTCACGGCCCGCGGCGACGGCATCCTGGAGCCGGCCCGGACTTTGGAGGAAAACACCGGGACGGCTCGCTTCCTCAACCTTCTGGGGCATTACACCGGGAATTCCGAGTATTTCGGCGGCGCCCGCCGAGCCCTGGCCTGGCTGGCACTTCCCCAAGTCGCGACCGCGCGGCTGACCGAACCTGGCATCTTGCTGGCCGCCCAAGAGCTGGCGGCGCCGCCACTCCATCTCACCGTGGTCGGATCGAAGCGCGACCCCCAGGCCGGGGCGCTCTTCGCCGAAGCTTCGCGGCAGCCCGAAGCCTATTTGCGGGTGGAGTGGTGGGATCGAAGCGAGGGGCCCTTGCCGAATTCCGACGTCGGATACCCGGCGCTGGAGCGAAGCGCGGCCTTCGTTTGCAGCGCCAAGCTCTGCTCAAGCCCGGTTTTCCAGCCCCAGGGCTTGGGCCCCCTCATCCAAAAGTTGCAGCCTCGGGCCAAAGGCGCGCCGCATCGAGGCGCGCCCCGAGCCGAAGCTCAGTGGAAGCTCCTGCTGTTTCGCCTTTCGGCCGCCGATTGACGGCGCCGGCAGGCCAGACCCGCGAGGGTCCCCAGGATCAGCAAGGCCGGGCCGAAATTCGAAGGCCTGGCGGCGGCGTTGAGCGAGCAGGGGCCGGAGCCCTCGAGGAAGAGCCCGCTAGGTCCGCCGGCAGGACCTCCCGGCGGCTCGCCCTCGACCGGCGAATCGACCGGCCCCGGTCGGGGTGTTCCCGTGGGAGTCGGCGTCGGCTCGGGGCCGCATTCCGGGATCGCCTCATTGATGCAGCCGGAGTCGGGATTGCAGGAATCGCTAGTGCAGTCGTCGCCGTCGTCGCAGTCCAAGGCCGGTCCGGTGCAAATGCCGTCGGCGTTGCACAAATCGTCGGTGGTGCAATCGCTTCCGTCGTCGCATTCGAGGCCGGGCTGGGCCACGTTGCTGCAGGTTCCGGCCGAGACGGCGCAGCTATCCAAGGTGCAGGGGTTGTCGTCGTCGCAGTCGCCGTCGGCGCTGCAGGCACAGAGGCTGAGATCGTGGAGACACTGGCCGTTCTCCGGCACGCAGCTGTCGGCCGAGCAGTCGCGGCCGTCGCTGCAGTCCTTCAGGGTGCCCGGATCGCAGCTTCCTTCGGAGCAGAGGTCGTTCAAGGTGCATTCGTTCTGATCGTCGCAGTCGGCGCCGTTGTCGGTGGCGACGCATTCACCGTCGCCGTTGCAGGCGTTGTCGGTGCAGACGTTGCCGTCGTCGGTGCAGGCGGTGCCGGCCGGGTCGTTGCAGGAGTCGTTCTCCTCGTCGCATTGATCGGCGCAGACTCCGCCCTCGGCGCAGGGATCGCCGGCATGGACGCTGCAAGACCCTTCGCCGCAGTTGTCGGCGCCGTTGCAGAATAGTCCGTCATCGCAAGGGTCGGAGTTGTCGCTGCGGACGCACTCGTTGTTGTCGTTGCAGAACTCGTCGGTGCAGGCGTTCTCGTCGTCGCAGTCGGCGTCGATCTCGCATTCGCAGGATTTGGCGTCGGAGCTGCAGTTCCCGTTGTTGGGATTGCAGGAATCGACCGTGCAGTCGATGCCGTCGCTGCAATCCTTGGGCGAGCCGGGGGCGCATTCGCCGCCCGAGCATTGGTCGTTCAGGGTGCATTCGTCTCCGTCGTCGCAGTCGGCGGTGTTGTTGGTGGCGACGCATTGGCCGTCGCCGTTGCAGGCGTTGTCGGTGCAGACATTGCCGTCGTCGGTGCAGGCGGTCCCGGCCGGGTCATTGCAGGAATTAGCCTCTTCGTCGCAGGCATCGGCGCATTCGCCGCCTTCGGCGCAGGGGTCGCCGGCGTGGACGCTGCAGGAACCCGCGCCGCAGGTATCGGCGCCGTTGCAGAACAGCCCGTCGTCGCAGGGGTCGGAATTGTCGCTCCGCTCGCATTCGTTGTTGCCGTTGCAGAACTCGTCGGTGCAGGCGTTGCCGTCGTCGCAGTCGCCATCGACCTCGCATTCGCAGCTCGTCGCGTCGCTGGAGCAATCGCCGGTGCCCGGGTCGCAGGAATCGACCGTGCAGTCGATGCCGTCGCTGCAATCTTTGGGTGAGCCGGGGGCACATTCGCCGCCCGAGCACTGGTCGTTCAAGGTGCAGGCATCGTTGTCGTCGCAAGCGGCCTCGTTGTTGGTGGCGATGCAATGGCCTTGGCCGTCGCAAGCGTTATCGGTGCAGGGATTGCCCTCGTCGGTGCAAGCGGTGCCGGCCGGATCGTTGCAGGCATTGGCCTCTTCGTCGCACAGGTCGGCGCATTCGCCACCGCTGGAGCAGGGGTCGCCGTCGTGGACGCTGCAAGATCCCGCGCCGCAGGTGTCGGCCCCGTTGCAGAAGAGCCCGTCGTCGCAGGGGTCGGAGTTGTCGCTGCGGACGCATTCGTTGTTGTCATTGCAGAACTCGTCGGTGCAGGCATTCTCGTCGTTGCAGTCGGCGTCGATCTCGCATTCGCAGGATTTGGCGTCGGAGCTGCAATTTCCGTTGGCCGGATTGCAGGAGTCGACGGTGCAGTCGATGCCGTCGCTGCAATCCTTGGGCGAGCCGGGCTGGCAGGCCCCGCCGGTGCAGACGTCGTTCAAAGTGCAGTCGTCGCCGTCCTCGCAATCGGCGTTGTTGTTGGAGGCGACGCATTCGCCTTGGCCGTTGCATTCGTTGTCGGTGCAGACGTTGCCGTCATCGGTGCAGACCGTGCCCTCGGGATCGAAGCAGCTGTCGGTTTCCTCGTTGCAGGCATCGGCGCACTCGCCGCCCGAATCGCAAGGGTCGCCCTCGTGGACGCTGCAGGAGCCCGCGCCGCAGGTATCGGGGCCGTTGCAGAATAGCCCGTCGTCGCAGGGGTCGCTGTTGTCGCTCCGCTCGCATTCATTGTTCGCGTTGCAGAATTCGTCGGTGCAGGCGTTGCCGTCATCGCAGTCGGCGTCGATCTGACATTCGCAGGAAGCCGGGTCGGAGGAGCAATTGCCGTTGGCCGGGTCGCAGGCGTCGATCGTGCATTCGATGCCGTCACTGCAATCGACGGGGCTGCCGGGGCTGCAGGCGCCGCCCGAGCAAACGTCGTTCTCGGTGCAGAAATTGCCGTCCTCGCAAGGGGCGCTATTATTGGTATGGACACAATGGAAGGTGATCTGGCTGCAGACGTCGTCGGTGCAGGGGTTGGTGTCGGCGCATTGGGCGTCGGACGTGCATTCGATCTTGCAGTCGGCGTCGCAGCCGTCACCCGAGATGTTGTCGCCGTCGTCGCATTCCTCGCCCAAGTTCGTTTCCAGGACCCCGTTGCCGCAGCCGTCGCATTTGCCGCAGCTGTCCTCGACGCTGCACGATACCCCGCCGTTGTTGAAGCACTCGATGTGGGCATCGTGGCCGCTGACGATTCCGCTGGTGGAAGGGCATATCTCGCCGCTGCCACCGTGGATGTTATGGCATATGCATTGCCCCGGATTGGGCGGGATGGGGCAGGTGATGGCTGCTGCCGAGCTTGCCGCGAGACAGATACACAAAACTCCGAACCACAGAACGATATGGCGTTGCGCCTGGAGGGTATGCATAGAAGGCTCCTTACCTAGAGTGACTCGATTGGAGATCTCGAGCCGTTGCCTCTCCTCCACCTCCCTGGAGAAGAGCAAAACCCGCGCCTCACGAGGGTTTTGATCAGACCTTTTAAAAGATCAGAATTCCTTTCCGGTCTCGCGGTAACCGTCGGTGACCTGGGCGCGGCCCTTAGGGCCG
Organism: bacterium; assembly: GCA_035281585.1. Lineage (NCBI taxonomy): Bacteria > bacterium. The sequence goes on along the minus strand of DATEDP010000137.1, from coordinate 36,358 downwards.
CGCCCGGCCCAAACGTCACCCGATTTTGGACGATCGACTTTTCAAGCCTCTTCCGACTCGTCGGACCGCGGTCGCCTGTCGACGGCGGCTGGCAAGCGCCACTGCCAATCCCAGGCCGGCTAGCATGCCGACCCCAATCGGCGAGGGATCTCCCGCCGAAGCAGGGTTGAGCGCGCAACCCGAGCCTTCGAAGAAGAGACCTTCCTCGCCGCCCACCGGTCCGCCTGGCTGTTCGCCGCCAACGGGAGAGTCAACCGGCGGCTCGCCGCGCGGAGTTCCCGGCGGGGTGGGGTCGGGCGTCACGCTGGGCGTCGGCTCGGGATTTCCACACTCCGGGATCTCGTCGTTCACGCAACCCGATTCGGTGTTGCAGGAGTCCTCGGTGCAGACTTCGCCGTCGTCGCAATTCAGGGTCACACCGCCGCAAACCCCCTCGGCATCGCATTGATCGTCGATGGTGCAAGCGTCGTTATCGTCGCAAGTGGCTCCGGTGTCGATTTCGCTGTTGTCGCAGGTGCCGGAGTCCTGGTTGCAGCTGTCGACGGTGCAAGGATCGCCGTCGTTGCAGTCGGCATCGAGGGAGCAGCCGCATTCGCTCAGGTCATGCTCGCAGAGCCCGGTGCCTTCGTTGCAGCTGTCCTCGGAGCAGCTGCGCTCATCGGCGCAGTCCTTTTCGGTTCCGGGATTGCATTCGCCCTCGGAGCAGGTGTCATTCTCGGTGCAGGGGTTGCCGTCGTCGCAGCCGAGCTCATTGTCGGTCGAGACGCATTCGCCGTCGCCGTTGCAGGTATTGGTGGTGCAGACCTTGCCGTCGTCGGTGCAGGGCGTGCCGGCCGGGTCGTTGCAGCTATCGGTTTCCTCGTTGCAGCTGTTGGCGCATTCGCCGCCGGTGCCGCAGGGGTCGCCGGCATGGACGCTGCAAGTCCCGCCGCCGCAAGTGTCCGAGCCGTTGCAGAAGAGGCCGTCGTCGCATTCATTCTCGTTGTTGCTCCGCTCGCACTGGTTCTGGTCGTTGCAGAACTCGGTGGTGCATTCATTGCCGTCGTCGCAATCGCCGTCGGTGACGCACTCGCATTCGCCGGTCGGGTTCTCGCATTCGCCGGTGCCTTCGTTGCAGCTGTCGGGCGTGCAGGAGACGCCGTCGTCGCAGCTCTTGGGTGTGCCGGCGCAGTCGCCGCCCGAGCATTCGTCGTCGAGCGTGCAAGGGTTGCCGTCGTCGCACTCGGCATCGTTGTTGTGGGAAACGCAGGCTCCATCCCCGTTGCATTCGCCGGAGGTGCAGGCGTTGCCGTCGCCGTCGTTGCAGGAGGTTCCGGCCTCGTCGTTGCAGCTATTCGTCTCCTCGTCGCAGCTGTCGGCGCATTCGCCGCCGGCCGCGCAAGGATCGCCGGAATGCTTGCACTCCCCGGCATCGCAGGATTCGGTGCCGTTGCAGAAGAGACCGTCGTCGCAGGAGTTGCCGTTGTCGTTGGTGTAGACGCATTCTCCTTGGACGCAGGCATTGTCGGTGCAGGCGTTGCCGTCATTGCAGTCCGAGGCTTCGTCGCATTCGCAGCTCGAGGTGTCGAAGCTGCATTGACCGTCCTGCGGGTTGCAGGAGTCGACCGAGCAGCTCAATCCGTCGTCGCAGGTCTTCGGCGTGAAAACGCAGCCGCTTGCCGGATTGCAGCTGTCGGTGGTGCAAAGGCTGTTGTCGTTGCAGGTCAGGCTGGTGCCGGCTTGGCAGGTGCCGTTGCCGCCGCAGAACTCGTCGCCGTTGCAGGCGTTGCCGTCGTCGCACTCGTTGTCATGCTGGCAAGGCTTGCAGTTGGGGATGAAGGAGGAGCCGCAAAGGCCTTGCTCGTTGCAAGCTTCGACCGTGCAGGGGTTGCCGTCGTCCTCGCATTGGATCACTTCAAAAATCGAATCGAAGATCGCGGTTAGACCGGAGGCGGTCGGCGAGATGAACCAATCGTCGCCGTCGGTGTTCTCGGCGTTGATCTGAGTCGAGCCGCAAACGCTCGAAGTGCAAAAGTTGTCGCTGGAATTGCCGCTGGCGATCGAGGCGCCCAAGGCGCGATTGTCATTGTCGGCGGTGTTGGCTCCGGCATTGTCGAAGCCGATGGCGAAAATCCGGACCCCGGCGCCCTTGGCGTTGGTCGCGGCGGTCAGGGCCGAGCTATCGGGATTGGTCGGCTCGTTGGGATCGAAATCCGAGATTAGGATCAGGATGTTCTGATTGCCGTTATTGTTGTTGATCAGGTGGTCTTTGCAGACGTTGATGGCATCCTTGACGTTGGTTCCGACGCTGCTGCCGCTGGCCAGGGCGTTGTTGATGCTGGTTTCGAAGGTTCCGAGGTTGCCCGGCGTGACGGTGGCGATGGACTTGACGATTTCGGCCTCGAGGCCGCCGTTGCTGCCGTCGCCAAAGCGGCCGATGGCCACCCGGGTTCCATTGTCGAGATTGGCGATCTGACCGACCAAGGTCTTGGCGGCGGTCGCCTCGTTGGTGCGCTCGCTGGAGGACACGCTTCCGGTCCGATCCAGCATGATGCAAACGTTAACCGCTTGTTGTCCGCATTCTTCGGGCTCTTCTCCGCCTCCGCCGGTCGCCCACGCGCTTGGCGAGCCGGCTCCGGCGATAAGAATCCAAGACAAACAACAGCCCAGCAGGATGCGGATACACGCATCCATTCGATATCGACGTTCCATGGTTGATACCCTCCCTGAGAAACCTGGTCCGCTAGACCTATTCAATTGTTGGAGTGCGCTGACGCCCGATTGAGCGAGGGGGATGCTGCCCGGTAATGCTTTCGTCCTTTCCCTCGGATAACCTTGGCGTCCGCCGGGTACGAGCCGACGGACATTCTCAGTATGAGCAAATGGGGTACCAGGGCTCGACTCAGCAAGTCATCGGCTATTCAAAGACTTGATTTATATATTATTTATTTTTTTAACCATTCCAGATGAGACAAAAATTTATCGTAAATTATGATAATTTATGTCATGGAATTGACGAAAATCCATCGTTGACGTCACCCGCTTGGCCCTTTACCTTTTCGCGGTGGAGATCGCCGCCTATCAGTTCTTTCTGCGCAGCAAGGTCCTCTTTCAGCCCGGCTTGGCCCGGGATTTTTCCAATGAGCTGGGTCAGCTCGGGGTCGCCAAGCTCTTCCTGGTCTGCGATCCCTTCTTCGCCAAGAACGGCTTGGCTGAAACGATCAAGCAAGGGATCGAAGCCGCCGGCGTCGAAGTGGTCGGTTTATTTTCCGAGGTCCCGCCGAACAGCGAGCTCAAGACGGTGCAGGATTGCGCCCGAAAGGCGGAGGAGGCCGGCGCCGAGGGTCTGGTGGTGTTGGGCGGAGGCTCGGCGATCGACACCGCCAAGGCGGCCAATATCCTGCTGAGCTTGGGCGGCGATCTGGTCAACGACTACTCCGGCTCCCAGACCATCACCCAGGACCTCAAGCCTTTGATCGCCATTCCGACGACCGCCGGCACCGGCAGCGAGGTCACTTCCTCGGCGGTGATCTATGACGCCGCCAATCGGCTGAAGCTTTCCTTCAATGACTCCCATCTGGTTCCGACCTTGGCCTTGCTCGATCCGGAGCTGACCTTGACGGTTCCGCCCGCAGTCACCGCGATGACCGGAATGGACGCGATGACCCACGCGGTGGAGGCGGTCACCAGCATCCAAGCCAACCCGATGAGCGAGGCCCTGGCCCTGAAGGCGATCGAGCTGCTGCGAACAAACTTGCTCGAGACGGTGCGCGACGGCTCCGACCCGGCTCGCCGCGGAAATTTGATGGCGGCGGCCAACATGGCCGGCATCGCCTTCGACCACGCCATGGTCGGCGTGGTCCACGCCATGTCTCACGCCACCGGCGGCATCGCCCACGTCCCCCACGGCATGGCCAACAGCATTTACCTGCCCTATGGCATGGAGTACAACCTCGAGGTCGCCGCCGCCGGCTACGCCCGGATGGCGCCGGCCTTCGGCTTGGAGGTTTCGGGCGACGAGGAAGCCGACGCCCGCGCGGTCATCCGGGCGGTTCGCGACCTGCGGCTCGAGCTGCACCGGGCTTGCGGCCTTCCCCAAACTCTCCGCGAGGCCGGGGTCAAGGAGGCCGACCTGCCCGAGATCGCGCGCCTTGCGGTCGAGGACGGCACCAGCTTTTTCAATCCGCGCGAAGTCACCGAGGAGGAAGTCTTGGCGAAAATACGGGAGGCTTACTGATGGCTTATTTTCAATCGACGGCCGAGCTGCAAGAGGTGCTGGGTGGTTTCTTCGATCGGCTGTTCAGCGATCCGGTCATCGGTCCCAAGCTGAAGGCAGCCAAGCTCAAGATTCAATTCAATTACAGCGACCCCGATCTGAGCATCGCCGCCGATACGGCCGAAGAGCCGGTGCGGCTGAGGTTCAACGACGCCGAATTCAAGCCCGACGTCCAGATGAGCATGAAGGCCGACGTGGCCCACCGCTTCTGGCACGGCAAGGTCAACTTGGTCATGGCGCTGGCCCGGCGCGAGATGTCGGCCAAGGGTCCGATCCCCAAGATCCTCAAGCTGCTGCCGGCGATCAAGCCGGCCTACCAGCTCTACCCGCGTTATCTGGAAGAGAAAGGCTACGGCCGCCTGGCGCTCAAATAAGCCTTGATCGGGAAAGGCTATCTCGCTAATTCACGCCTCATGCTCAATCACGACCTCACCCCCGAACAAGAAATGCTCCGCAAAACCGTTCGCGACTTCGCCGAGAAGGAGATCAAGCCGGTCCGGCAGAAGCTCGACGAGAAAGAGGAGTTCAGCCTCGATATCACCCGCAAGATGGGCGAGCTTGGGCTCTTCGGCATGACGGTCGACCCGAAATACGGCGGCCAGGGGCTCGACTATCTTTCCTACGTCCTCGCCGTCGAGGAGGTGGCCCGAGTCGACGGTTGCCAAGCCGCGACGATGGCAGCCGAGAACACCCTCGGCATTCTGCCGATCTACCGTTGGGGCACCGAGGCCCAGAAGCAGAAATACCTGCCGGCGCTTTGCAGCGGCGAAAAGCTCTGGGGCTTCGGTCTCACCGAGCCCGACGCCGGCAGCGACGCCGGCAACAGCAAGACCACCGCCCGGCTCGAAAACGGCCATTGGATCATCAATGGCAGCAAGATCTTCATCACCAATGCCGCCAACGCGATGACCGCCGGCGTCAGCGTCCAGGCCGTCACCGGCCGGGACGGCGACAAGAAGGAAATCAGCTGCATCATCGTCGAGCAAGGGACGCCGGGCTACACCGCCCGCGAGATGCACCACAAGCTGGTCTGGCGCTCCTCGAATACCGCCGAGCTTTACTTCGAGGATGTGAAAGTCCCGGAGGAAAACCTGCTGGGTCGCCGCGGCGAGGGTTTCAAGATGATGCTGACCACCTTGGACCATGGCCGGCTCGGCATCGCGGCGATGGGCGTCGGGGGGGCCCAAGGGGCCTTCGAGGCCGCGCTCGACTACGCCAAGGTCCGCAAGACCTTCGGCGTGCCGATCGCCAAGCATCAAGCCATCGCTTTCAAGCTCGCCGACATGGCAACCGAGATCGAAGCCGCCCGGACCCTGCTCTACAAGGCGGCTTGGCTCAAGGACCAGGGCCGGCCTTTCACCAAGGAAGCGGCGATGGCCAAGCTCTATGCCTCCGAAGTGATGAATCGGGTGGTCAACCACGCCGTCCAGATCTACGGCGGCTATGGCCTGATGGAAGAGTATCCGGTGGCCAAGTTCTTCCGCGACCAGAAGCTGCTCGAGATCGGCGAAGGCTCGAGCGAGGTCCAGCGGATCGTGATCTCAAGGCATTTGGGTTGTTAACGCCGTTTCTTGAAATACCCCGACAAATCGAAGAAGCCCTCGACCCCGGCCGGCCATTTCGGCACTCGGGCCTCGGCCGCCTTGTCGCCGGCGACGTGGTAGACCCGAACCCGCGAGGTGTCGACGCCCAAGGTTTCGGCTTGGTCCAAGAGCTCGCGGGTGCGCAGCGGATTGATGTGAATCGGCGGGATGCCGCCTTCGATCAGGAAGACCGGCGGCGGATTCTGGCCCTTGGAGGCCATCAGCAGGGCGCCGTGGCGCAGGACCTGGGTGGCCCGGGCCACGCTCATCAAGGGATTTTCGCCCTGGGTGTGGCGCCAGAGGTCGACATGGTCGGCATAAGTGTCGCCGGTGAAGGAGAGGGCCAGCCGGCCTGCGCGGACATCGGGCCGGTCATAGATTTCAAAGCCGATCGCGGGGACCGGGTGGAAGGAGTATTCGGGCCGCAGGTGGAGGCCGAGCAAGTTGGTGAAACTCTGGGGATAGAGCGGCACGAAGTTCCAGGAAACGTTTCCACCGATGGCCAGCTCATATTGGCGGCGCAGCATCCGGTTGATCGTCGGCGTCGTGTAGACCTTGAGATCGGGCCGGGATTGGAGCAGCTGGGGGACCGCATTGCCGTAGTGATCGGTGTGGCCGTGGGTCAGGAGGATGCCTTGCAGCTTGCTTAGGGGCAAGCGGTGGCGGCGGAGGAATTCCACGGTGCTCGAGGGCGGATCGACGACCACCGCTTGCCCGCCGTTCCAGAGCAGGAAGCCGCTGGTCTCCTCGCGAAAAGTGAAGCCGTGGCCGGTCCCGATCGGCCATATCGCCGGGCGGCCTTCGCTCAAAACCTTGCGCCGGGCCCTGGTCAGCTCGGGCGAGTGGAGCTCCTCGCTCGCCGGCGGGGGCATGGGATGGTCTTTCAGGTCGAGGACGCCCTGGGAGGTTCCCGATTCGAAGATTTCGTAGCGGAGCGGGCCGAGCTTGACCACCCGCACCTCGCCGTCGAGATATTCGCCGGCTTGGTTCAGGTGAGAGATGCGGCGGAGCGTCTCCGGCGCCTCCGCCGGAAAGCCCCGGCTGATCTCCTCGCCCATCCGAGGACGACCGACCGCTCCGGCCGGGTATTCGCCCTCGACTTGGGCGGTCAAAGCCTCGCTTCGCGGCCCTTGATAGGATAGGTCGAGGAATTCGCGGAGCCGCTGGGCGGTCGGCGCGTCGGGCGCGACCAGCGCGCACTCCATCCCGCGATTGACGTAGTACATGTACTGCATGAAATCGGCCGGCAGCAGGCCGTCGTGGCGCGGGACGTAGTCGAGGTCGAAAATATAGGTCCGGGGCAGGTGCTCGCGGATCTCCTCGGCCGGGATTTTGTATCCGTTGGCTTGGATGAAAATTTCGTAGAGGTCCTTGTTGGTCCACATCGGGACGCCGAACTGAATCCAACCGGCCGCGGTCCGCGCCAGCACGCCGCCGCGGGGCAGGGCCCGGATTTTCTCCGGCGGCAGCGAGGGCGGGCCCGAGGACTCGCCGGCCCGTGAGGCCGAGCTCACCAGGCGCAAGCCGCCGCTGCCTTTGTGAGAAGTCGAGGTCATCTGCAGCACTTCGGGAAGCGGAGGGCCCAGGAGAGCCGGATTGGCCAGGGAAAGGGCAGGCCCCGACCGAAGCTCCGCCGCGAGCTGCCGCGACTGGAGCTCGAGCCCGTTTTCCCAGCGCGACCAATTCGCCCCGAAGGCCCGGCGGCTCAGGTTGCCGGCGACATGAAACTGCACCAGCATCGCCGCCGAGTCGAAGAGCAGCTCGTCGAAGCTTTGGGTCGGCCTGAGCCCAAGACCCATTTCCAAGCCGTGGCCGAGCAGAATGCCGGCGTAGAGCGCGAGCGTTGGTTCCAGGAATTCCCTCCCCTTTGGAAGGGGAGGGCCAGGGAGGGGTAGAGCGTTGGCAGAGACGCCGAAGCTTGATGTCGCTGCAGCGGTTCTACCTCCCCCCAACCCCCTCCTTACAAAGGAGGGGGTAGCTCCGACTAAGCGCATCGCTCCTAGCGCGATGAAGCTCGATGTCAATTCCCGTCTTAAAGACTCACCGCTCCAGTCCAAGGGCCGGTCCAGCATCGCGTCGGCCGCTCGATGAGCCAAGGTGAAAGCCGGAGCTTCGGCGAGGAAGCCCAGGGTCGAAGCCAACGGCGAGGCCAGGCGTCCCCGGGTTAGAGCCGACGCCGGCGAAGCGGCGAAGCGGCTCAAGGCTCCCAAGCGGGCTAGCCGAAAAACGGCGCCGGCGGCGCCCATCGCGAAGAGGGCCGAAGGGTTCGTGACTTCGCCGCCGAAACGGCGAAACAGGACTTCGGCTCGGGCGCCGATCGGCGCTCCCTGGCCATTCAAGGCGGCTTGGCGGATTTGAGCCCGGTGCCGCAAATCGGCCGGGACGGAAGGAAGCTCTTGCAAGGTTTGAAGGACCTGGAGGGCGAGTGCCTCATGGCCCTGATGCTCGAGGCGGGAGGCCAGGCCGAGGAGTCCCATGGCTTGCAGCTCGGGATCGCTCTCGGCTCCCAGCGATTCGAGCTCGCGGCGGGCGGCCGCCGGTAGACTCGGACCCAGCCTTTGGCGGAGTTCGCCAAAGCTCGGAGTGTGCGCCGCTGCGGGTCCAACTCCTGATACTAGCGAGGTGCCTCGCGGAATGGCGGCCGACGTTGTGCCGTTCTCACCCATCGGAACCGGTTTCCCTCGATGAGGGCTTGTCGTGGGAGTCTAGGGAAGGTTGTGGAAAAACCTTATTGTTTTTTTAGGTAAAATTCATTGGAGGAAAGGGTTTGCGACCCATCCTTCAAGTGGAAGGTCCAGCGGAATTTGCCGTAGCTGGGCTGCTCTCGGCCCTCGCAGCGGAGGACTTCGCTGGGCAGGCCGAAGCTCTTTTCGCTTCGGGGGGCGGTGGGGCAGGCCTGCCAGCGGCCGCGGCGGAACAGCTCCAGCCGCAGCTCCTGGATCAGGGCGGGGTCGAAAGCCTCCGGCCATTCCCAGGTGAAATGGAGCGTTTCCCCCGGCAAGTAATCGTTCCGGTCGCTGGTCAGGCGGACCGCTGCCTGGGGATCGAGCACTCCCACCAGCTTGCGGGGACCCCGGGGCTCGGCCCATTGCCGAACCGGGCCGACGTCGACGTGGACGAAGTCGAGCGGGCCGTAATAACCGAGACCGCCGAGCTTGAGGCCGGCCAGATAGTCGCGCAGCGTTTCCTCCCGGATCTCGTCGATGTGGATGTCGAGGGCTTGGCCTTGGGTATGGAGGCTGACCGGGCTCACTTTGTGGCCTTGGCGGAGGAGGGACTGGTTGAGCTCCTGGCGCCGGTAGCCGGAAATGATCTCGATTTGATCGGCTTGGAAGTGATCCTGGAGGTGGTCGAGCAGGTCGAGGAGGCGGGGGTCGATCGCTTTTTGCTCGAAGTTGTCGCGGGAGCGGAGCAGGGCCTGGAAAGCTTTTAGGCCCTCGGGATCCAGGTTTTCCCCTTTGCGGAAGGTCACTTCGGCGAATTCATTCAAGTGATAGTTGTAGATGCGAACTTGGCCGTCGCCGCGGGGCCAAGACCCCTCTCCCGGCCTTCGGCCACCAGCAAGCTCGGAATGGCTAACACTATCCAAAGGTTTGCCTGGCGACATTAAGTCGTCAGTTTGCCCTTTGGCTCCCGCGAGGGGAGAGGGCAGGAGTCCAAGGGTCATGCAAAAGATTGCAAATAGGCGGCGCATAGCTTTCAAAACTAGCGCCTGACGCGCCTTGTCATCAAGCATTTGATTTTTCACAACATTTGAGTGAGGGCGCCGATATTTCCGATAGACGGTGCAGGGTGCATCGGGGGTTGATTTTAGGGGAAGTCGTGTTGGTCCAATCCTTGAAAAAAATTTTCCTTCTCTTCGGGCTTCTCAGCTTGGCGGCTTGCGCCGGCGAAGCGCCGCAAGTCAGCGGCGTCGTGGCCATCGCCAACTACGAGACCGTGGCCTGCGTCGGCCAGCAGAAGACCCTCCAAATCCGCAATAACAACACCTCCGAGCCGCAGCGAATCCAGGGCGTTCACTTCGAATTCGGCACCAACGATTTCGACGCCCAGGGCAAGCATCCGGAGACGCTGAAAGAGGGCGAGTCCTACTTCCAATTCTTCACGGTCGATGAGGTTTCGGTCGGCAATACGGTCAAGCAAGCGGTCGGCAACATGGTCCAAGAGATCATCATCCCGCCCGGCGGCATCATGACTGTGAAGGCCAGCTACAACCCCAAGGTCGTCACCCAAGGGGACGGCTATCACAACACTTACCTCGACGTGGTGTTGAACGGCCCCAAGCTCGGCGTGATGCAGATCGAGCTGCGGGGCAAGGCCGCCACCGCGGCCGAAGGCTGCACGACCGACGGCGGGGCCGGCCAAGAGTTCGACGTGCTCGCGGTGAGAACCACGCTGAGCCACAAGGATCTGCCGGAGCCGGTCCTGACCGACCTCGTTGTCGCCGACTCGGTGACGGGCACCCTCAAGCTCACCGAGCTCTCCGGCGGCAACGTCCAAATTCTCAAGAACAACTGGCCGAAGGTCACCTTCCCGCTGCCCGACGGCGCGCCGCTCGAGTCGCTGGAGATCTCGCTCGAAGAGGACACCGGCCAAGCGCCACTCGGCGCCGACGGCTCCCTGACCTTCGAGGGCACGGCCTTCAACGGCTCTAACGTCATCCATCTCACCGGCCTGAAGCTGACCACCGGCAGCGTCACTATCGACAGCAGCCAAGCGCCCAACGTCCATGGCGGGACGATCACCTTCGAGGGATCGCCGTTGAGCGCCGAGGGCGAGATGAAGCTGGTCGTCGCCGCGCCGCTGCTTGGAGATCCGCTGGAGGATACCGCCCAAGTCGGCGGCGGCGTCTTCGGCATGGAAATCACCTTTAAGAAAAAGTAAGGCTGTTTCTGGATCGGCTTGTCATCCTGAGCGGAGCGAAGGATCTACGACCCATCAAGAGAATGTTTGGCACCAAAGCTCCTTCGTGTTCTCGGACTCTCCTAAATTGACACGAAGAAAATGGGCATTTCAAAAACCTTGGCCAGTCGCAGATCCTTCGCTCCGCTCAGGATGACATTGGCCGCTCAGGATGACAAATTCCCCAAAACCCCTAGCAACTCCGGCACTTAGCTACCGATAGATTCGGCATCTAGGATATGAACGGCTCGGGGCACATTCATCCCGGCCCGGGCTCGACCGCCTTGGGCTGGACGGTTTTACTCAACGCGGAGCAAGCTTCGGCCCATCCGGCGGCCACTCTCGTTGCCGCCCTCGGCGACCGGCTTTCGACTTCCCTCGATCCCACCGCTCAACGCGAATTGCAGAGCCTGGCTGGCGAAAACGATCCCGGCCTCTGGGCCCTCGCTGTACTCAATCTCGCCGATCGCCTCCAGCAGCGGGGAAAGGCCGAAGGGGCGCGGATCTTGTTTCAAGCCTTGGCGGTCGAGGGGCCGGTCCCCGAGGATTTGCGAGCCCCGGTTGAATTGGCCCGGCGCCGCTTCGCCGCCGCCCAGGGCGATGGAAACGTCGGCGACCGCGCCGAGGGCTTGGCCCGCGGCTTTTGGCGGGAGGCCTCCGATCCCTACAGCCTCTTGGGCTTCGCGGTCGGCGGGACCGTCTTCCGGCTGAGTCAGGCCGCGCTCGGCTCGCGTTTGCTCGCCGCCGCTCCCGGCCCTTTAACTCGCGGCTGGGGAGCCAAGCTTTTCACCCAAGCCGGCGCCTTCGGCGCCGAGCTGCCGGCCTTCGTGTTCAGCTCCAAGGCCGCTCGGCATTGGAGCCAGGAGCCGCAGGATTGGCATCCGAATGTTTTGGGCGAGGAGCTGCTCGCCGCCGGCCTGACGCTGTCCTTCTTGAAGGGGGCCGGCGGCTTCAGCCGGGCCTTGGGCGGTGGCCGAGCCATTCAACAATTGAGCCTCTACGGCGGAATCCTGCTCGCTCAAGGCGTCGAGGGCCGCTGGGGTCTGCGCCCCGAAGTCACCGGCGCGGCCGCCCATCTCCAGGCCTTGGCCACGCTGCTTCAATTCAATGTGGCCGGGCGGATGAGCGACGGGATTTTGGGAGAGAGCTACCGGAAAGCGATGCAAGGCATCGAGTGGCGCCGCCAAACCATGGATCGCCAATGGATCGCCGAAAAATCCTGGGAGCTGTTTCCGCAATACGTCATGAGCGCCGGTTCGGGCGATGGAAAGGGGCCCGGCGACAAGCAGGGGCCCAAAATCGTCGAGCTCTTCCCGATGGCCCATGAAGGGACAAGAAGGCCGTCGCCGGCGCCGATCGACCCTGATCAGGCCCTGAGCCGGGCCCGAGACCTCGCCTATGAGGCCGCCGAATGTTACGCCAAAATTTTGGAAAGCTTGGCGAGCTTCCGGGCCGCCGCCGAGCTTCGGGCCAATATGATGGAAAGGCATCGCGGCGAGCCCCGGACGATTCCGGAGCTGACCGAGCTCATGGCCGATTGGCGCCGGAAGTTTCATGAGAATCTCGACCAGGGCCAGCGGCTCGTTTCGCAGCTGCGCGAGCTCCATTTCGTCACCGCCTCCAGGCCGGCGCTCCACGAGCGGGCGATGTCCGTGCGGCACAAGATCGACCGGATCGGCGGCGCTTCCTCCGGTTTGGCGGCGGGTTTTGAAATCATCGAGCGGAACTTCGCCCGGGGGAGCCTCGAGGAAACCTTGAGGCTCCTCGCCAACTGGAGCTCGCTCTTTCCCGAAAAAACTTGGCCCCAAGCCGTCTTTCCCATCGACTTCGCGTCGAACCCGGCCCAGGGCCTTAAAGTGGCTCGCCTTTCCGGGATGATGTACGGCGCTTTGGCCAAGGAAGTCTTGCGCGGCCTCCACCGCTTCTCGCCGGAACTGGGCTTGGATCCCCGCTCGCCTCGGGCCAAGGATCCCGACGAAGCTCCGCGGCTCCTCACCGCCTTGCTGAAGGCCGGCAACCGGGATTATGCCGAAATTTTGCTGAATCACGCCTCGCCGCCGGCCTCGCGAATGCCGTCCTTGCCCGGAGAAACCCTGCGATACCTCGGTAGCCACGACCAGCCTTTCCGTTCTTGGTTCAGCCTCCATCTTCCGGCGCTCATGCTGCAGCATCGCGGCCGAAGCATCGAAGTGCGGGAGAAAATCAAGGCCATCGAGTTTTTCATGAGCCCCAAGGCCCGCGAGGCCAATCGTTGGATCCTCGATTGGCTGCAAAAGGCCTTGGAAAGAGACGGGCATCCTCGGGAATGGGCCGCCGAGGTCGCACCGAATGATTGGACCCGCTTGGTCCTCGCTCAACTCAATGAAACCGGGCCGTTGGCGATCTTCGCCCATTCGATCGACGCCTTCATTTGCCACTGCGCCGAGCCCGTCCGGGCTCTGCGGAAAGCGATGGCGGCGCCGGAGGAGATTCGGGAGGATGTCGTTTCCTTGACCGGCGCCTTGACCGGCGCCTACCTCGGGCGCTCGGCTTTCGGCGCCGCCTGGCTGCTGCCTTCGGTCAACCGCGCCTTCCCGGATCGGAAAGCCAACCGCAAGCTTCAAGACTCCTGGCTGCTCGACACCGCCCACATGGCCTTCGAGCGGAGCGCCCAATTGACCCTGGATTACAGCGCCGCCCTTCGGCCGCCGGTGTGGAGCATCGATTCGCCTCAAGGTCCCGTTCAAAATCCGGTCTGGGCCGCATTTAGCCGCGGCTTGCTCGAGCGCCAGTCCCGCATTGAGTCCCTGCTTGAAGGGGCGATGAACACCGCGGCCGAGTTCGTGGCGGCGCCGCCGGCCGCGGTCCAAGGCCAGCACTATTTCCAGTTCTACGATTTCTTGCATCGAGAGCTGAAAAAGATTCATCCGATCTTGAAGGAGCTGCGGCAATATGTCGATGGCGCCCGAAGCCGGCTGGATGAACTGGGACTTCGCGAAGACTCGGCATCGTGGAAGGCCATCGAGGCCAAGCTGGAGCGCTATGACGAAGCGGTCACGGCCCACGGCATGCTCTTGGCGGTGGCCCGACTCAACCTGGACAGCATCGGTCATTTCAGCAGCCCGGAGCAGGTGAAAGCGGCTTTCCTGGAGCAGATCCAACGCTTCGACCGGGCTTATGGCATCGTCGATCGCGCCCAGCCGGAGATCCGCGGCGACTGGGTTCGCCGGCTCGCCGGAACGATGGCGAACGAGGCCAAGCGTGAAAAAATCGTCCAACTTTGGCGGCAATGGTCCCAGGAGAAAAAGCTGAATCCTCCGGCCAGTGAAAAAAGCAGCCTCGAATACACCCTGGAGTCTTGTCCCACCTACCTGCTCTCGGACTTGGCTTACTGGGCCGAGCATGAACCGATGATGGCCAAGGCTTGGCTTTCGCGGCTTGGTTTCTTGCCCAGGAGCTCGGCGCTGTTGCGCGATTCCGAAATCCAAGATCTCTTGGGCGGCCGGCCGCCGGTGAGCTTCGACCGAATTGAAGCCGAGGAAGGCATTCTTTACCACTATGCGGTCTACGGCTCCCGGGTCTTTCCGGAAAGCTACCGGGCTCTCGGCCCGGCCGAGCGGAAGCTATGGCGGGCCCGAATCGAGCGCTTGCCGCCGCTCCTGCTCCAGTCGATGCTCCAGCCCGGGCTTCGGCCCGAAAGCTTTTTGTTGATGGCGGCGGAGTTGGGGCTTTCGAAGCTGGGCTTGCCGATCGATCCCCGCTAAGCCATGGATTAGCAACCAATTTCGGGGCTCGCCGACAAAGCTCCGATTCCATTTGATCAAGAGGGCACTATGTTTGTCGAAACCGACCCGGTTTGCCGGGATATTTCCGAAATCCATCCATCCGAGCTGTTATGCCGGCAGGCCCCCGAGGAGCCTTTGGCCTGTTCCGAGTCTTCCGAAGCCGGAAAGAGCTACTTCGAAAAAAGCCGGGATCTCGGCGGGAAGCTCAACCAGACGGTGCGTAGCGCCTTTGCCGCCGAGATTTTCAAATCTCCGGCTTTTTCCAAACCCGAGGAAAGTTATGGCGACCCTTGGGCCTATAGCTTGGGCGGCTTGGCCTTGAGCGCTCTCGGCGGCTTGACCGGCTGCTCATCGACCACGACCACGAGCGCCCCTTCGGCCATGGCCCAGGGCGCCGCCGCCATTCTCAGCAGCGGCAGCTTGCGCGGGCGCTATGACCTGCTGGGCGATCCGAAAAAATACGGAACCATCTATTTCTACCGCCAAAGCTATTCTTCGATGCCGGACATGGACCCGGGCCTGGAGTCGCTCGAGCCATACAGGGCGGGGATGGAATATCAACGGCATATCGTGGATTCGCTGGAGCTCTTTATGCCGAAGCACGTCTTCGTCGAGGATTTGCCCATCGACATTCCCGCCGGCGATCGAGAACCCTTGATGAATTTCATTCGGGACGGCTTGGGAGATTTCAAGAATTTCTTCTCCAAGCACGACCTTCCTTCGGAGCGGGAGCCGAACTACTTTCGCCTGCTGGCCATCTACAAGCAGGCTGCGCTGATTTATGCTTACAACCATCCCGAAGTCGCTCTCCATCGCACGATCGATCCGGGGGAAAGCGATGAGCTGATGGATCAGTTGGCTCGAGTTTGGAACTCTCATCAAGGCAATCCGGACGCGGTGCGCAAGGACCCTGAGTTTCATCGATTGATGTTCACCCTCCGCGAGGCTTATGCGGTCCGCGAGATCATGAAATTTTACAAGGATCATCCCGGCGAGGACATCGCCCTGATCTTCGGCAAGCTGCACAGCTTTTGCGACAACTTTCAGGCGATCGGTTTCATGCCACGCATCGCCTCGATCTGGTGGGACGAAACGACCGATACGGTTGCGATTCCCAAGGCCTGCGAATAATTCTCTTTTCGGCCCGGGATTATGCCGACGCCCTTCCGTTTTCCCAGCTTCCATTGCCGTTCTCGGCCGCGGCCTTGGCCGGCGTGGTGTATTTCTTGCGCTCGAGCTTGGCCAAGAGGCTGTAGGCGCAAGGCACCACGAAGAGGGTGAGCAGGGTCGAGATGAAGACGCCACCGATGATGACGGTGGCCATCGGCACCCGAGTTTCCGATCCGGCGCCCAAGCCCAGGGCCGGCGGCACGGCGGCGGCCAAAGTGGCGAAGGAGGTCATCAAGATCGGGCGAAGCCGTTGCGGGCAGGCGGTGAGCAAGGCTTCCCGGACGTCGAGCCCCTCTTCCCGCCGCTGGTTGGCGAAATCGACCAGCAGGATCGAGTTTTTCTTCACGATACCCATCAGCAAGATCACCCCGATGAAGCTGTAGATGTTGAGCGAGAGGCCGGTGAAATAAAGCGCCAGCCAGGCGCCGGACACGCTGAAGGGTAGGGCCAGCAAGACGGTGAAGGGGTGGATGAAGCTGTTGTACTGGCTGCCCAGGACCATGTAGGCGACGATGATACCGAGCCACAAAACGAAGAAGAGGCTTTGGAAGGATTCCTTGAAGGTCTCGGCCGATCCGCTGAGCACGATTCGGTAGCCTTCGGGCAAGGTTTCTTTGGCCAAGCGATCGACCTCTTTCAAGGCTTCATCCTGGGAGTGGCCGGGACCGACGTTGGCGAAGATGCCGATGGCCCGCTCGCGGTCCTTGCGGGTGATGGTGTTGAGGGTTTTGCGCTCGTTGACGGTGGCGACCGCGCTCAGCGGCACCATCTCGCCCCGGGAATTGCGGACGAAAAGCCGCTCGATCGCCTTGGCGTCCTGGCGATAATCCTGCTCCAGCCGGATCCGTATGTCGTTGCGATGGCCGGACTCGGTGAACTTGCCGGTTTCGACCCCGCCGATCATGGCGCCGACGACCCGGCCGATGTCCTCGACGCTGACCAAGCGGGCGGCGGCGGCATCGCGGTTGGGCGTGATTTGGATTTCGGGCTGGCCGAATTTGTAATCGGTATCGACGTCAATGAAATTCGGGTCTTTCTTCATCTTATCCATCAAGGACTGGGAGGCTTGAGTCAGCTTTTCCCAATCGGGGCCGCGGACCGTGAACTCGACCGGGAAGCCGCGCTGGGCGGTGAAGCCGCGGGTCGAGAAGTCCTGGATGACGACTTCGAGGTTGGGAATCGTCTGCAACTCCTTGCGGACCTGGCCCATCAGGTCGAATTGGCTGAGCCGGCGTCCGAGCTGAGGATCGATCGGCCGGTCATGGGGCTCTTGCATCGTGATGAAGATGATCCCGGTGTTGACCTCGCCGCCGCCGAAGCCGCCGACCGCCGCGAAGTAACGGATCACCTCGGGATGCTTGGAGATCATCGCTTCGGCCTGGCGCAGGGTCCGGTCGGTGTGCTCGAGCGAGGAGCCGAGCGGCGTCTCAAGCCGGATCAGGAACATGCTCTGGTCCTGGGCCGGCACGAATTCCTTTTTGACCTTGGGCAGGACCATGAAGGAAGCGGCGAAGAGGCCGACCGAGAGCAGCACCACGACCCAGCGCCAATTTAGGCAGAGCTTGAGGATCCGGCCGTAGGTCCGGTTCATCGCGCCGAAGACCCGGTCGACCAGCCGGCCGAACCAGCCCTGCTCGTTGCCGTGGGCGATCTTGAAATAGGAGAGGCGCATCGGCGTCAAGGTAAGGGCCTCGAGCAGCGAAAGCGCCACCGCCACGCCCATCGTCACGCCGAATTGGAAGAAGAACTTGCCGAGGATGCCCTTCATGAAGATGACCGGAATGAAGATCGCGATGATCGACAGGGTGGCCGCGATGGCGGCCCCGGTGATCTCCTTGGTCCCCTCGAGCGCCGCCTTGGCCGGCGGCTTGCCCATCTCCTGGTGGCGGACGATGTTTTCCAGGATCATGATCGCGTCGTCGACCACGATGCCGATGGCCAGGATGAGGCCAAGCATGGTGAAGTTGTTGATGGTGAAGCCGGCGAAGAAAAGAAAAGTGAAGGCGCCGACGATCGAGAAAGGGATGGCCATCAGGACGTTGAAGGTCGAGGAGAGCGAGGCCAGGAAGAGCAGGCAGACGATGGCGGTCAGGATCGCGGCCAGGACCAATTCTTCCTTGAGCTGGTCGGTGGTCGACTTGATGAACCGGGTCGAGTCGAAGTTGACCGCGAGCTTGAGCCCCTCGGGTAAGGTCGGATTGAGCTCCTCCATCCGCTGCTTCACCGCGTCGGCCACCGCCACCGCGTTGGAGCCGCGCTGCTTCTTGATGCCGAGGCCGATCGCGGTCCGGCCGTTGACCCGGCTGATCCGGCGAATGTCGTCGAGCCCGGCCTCGACCCGGGCCACGTCCTTGATGAAGATCGGCTTGTAGATCGGGGCGCCGCCCCGGTTGGTGATCGCGATCTTCTCGAACTCCTCGGGCTTGAAAACCTCGCCCATCGAGCGAAGGTTGTATTCCTTGTCGCTGGTTTCGATCCGGCCGGCCGGGATCTCGCGGTGCTCGCGCTGGACCGCGTCGATGACGTCCTGGACCGTGAGCTCCCAGGCGTCGAGCTTCTTGGGATCGACCCAGATCCGGAGGTTCGGCTCGACGAAGCCGCTCAAGAGCACCTCGCCGACGCCGCTGACCGTCTGCATCTTGTCCTTCACCTGGTCCCGGGCATACTCCATCATGTAGCGCAGCGGCTTGTCGCCGGAGAGCGAGATCCACATGATGGGCTGGTCCTCGGGGTTGGTTTTGGTGACGATCGGCGGGTCGATCTCTTCGGGCAGCCGGCTCTGGGCTTGGGCGATCTTGGTTTGAACCTCCTGGAGGGCGACGTCGATGTCGCGGTTGAGCTCGAACTCGATGGTGATGGTGGCGTTTTCCTGGCGCGAGGAGGAGGTGATGTTGCGGATGCCTTGGATCGAGAGGACCGCGTCCTCGATGATGTCGACGACGTCCGACTCCATGATCTCGGGGGCCGCGCCCTCGTAAGTGATCGTGACGGTGACGACCGGGAAGTCGACGTCGGGCATCTCGCTGATGCCCATCCGGGTGAGGCTGATCGCTCCGAAAAGGATGAGGCCCAGCATCAGCATCCAGGCGAAGACCGGGTTCTTGATCGAGACCTCGGCTAGGTTCATGGCAAAATCCCCGATGTCACTTGAAGCCCCAGCCAGTCGAGCCAGGCTTGGGCTTCGGCGGTGTTGCGTTGACGGAGCGCCTCCAGCCAGGTTTCCTGCGACTGGAGCAGGTCGATGGTCGTGATCAAGGCGTCCGTAAAATCCTTCGATTGAAGGTCGTAGCTTTGCCGGGCTTTGGACGAAGCGTTGACGAACTTCTTGTATTGGTTCACCGACGAGACGTAGCCGTCGTAGGACTTCTGGATTTCGGTCGACGCGGTCCGCCGGGTCAGCTCTTCCTGCAATTCGCTTTGCTTGGCCCTCACCTTGGCCTCCCGAATGAAACCGACCGTTTCCCAATTGAACACCGGGATGCCGACATTGAAGGTGGCATCCCACTTGATGTCCCGCTGGAAGCCCGCGCGGTAGGGGTAATAATTGGCCACCACGTCGGCTTGGGGCAGCAGGTCGCCCTGGCGGATCTTGATCTCACCCCGCGCGATTTGAGAAGCATCCCTCGCCGCTTCGACGTCAAAGCGATTGTCGACTTTTGTCATGTAATATTCCAGCGGCTTCAAGTCCCGAACCGGCGGATTGTCGTAGGCAATGGGCGGCTGGGGGCTGAGGCCGGTGAGAAAGGCCAGGCTGTCGTAGGCGATCTGGCGGGTGCCACGGAGGCGCTCGAGCTCGGCCTCGTTCAAGGCGATCTCGGCCCCGAGCAGGGCGCCTTCGGCATCCCGCGATTTGCCCAAGCGCACCCGCTCGTTCAGCTCGCCCAAGCTCGAGCGCTGGACCTTGAGGATGCTTTGGAAAGTCTCGATGTCCCGCTCCAGCTTGACGATGGTGAGAAAGGAGACCACCACGTCCTGGAAGAGGAGCCGCTCGGCATTGCGCCAGAGCAGGCGCTGCTGGGACTCGTTGATCTTGGCCAGCTTGATCGCTCGGAATTCCTTGAAGCCGCGGAAGATCGGCTGGGTGAGGGTGACCGCCACCGAAGGCCGGCTGAATTGGGTGAAGGTGGTGCCGACCTCGCCGGCTCCGTCGCTCGACGCCGAGGAATCCTGAAGCAGCTCGCTCACATTGATCGAGAGCTTGGGCAGGACCGAGCCCAGGGCCTGGGTGTAAATGGCTTGGGCCCGGGCGATTTCCTGCTCGCTGATCGCCACGGTCTCGCTGCGCTGGAGAGCGTAGCGGTAGCATTCCTCCAGCGACATCTTCGGCTCGGCCGCCTCGAGCCGGCCGGCGCCGAGCAGGAGGAGCAAGATCAGGAAGCGCCTCATCGCTGCACCCCCTTCAGGAAAATGTCGACGAATGCCTCGAGCATCTCGGCCTCGGGCAGCGGGAAGAAGTCGGGGGCGTTGAAAACCAGCGATACCAAGACGTAATTTTGAATGGTCCCGATGAAGGCTCGGGAGAGGACCTGGGGCGAGCGGTCCTGGATTTCGCCACGCCGGATTTTATCGGCGAAAAATCCCTCGAGGAACTCGCAGAGCGGAAGGCGTTGCTTGAAGAATTGCTCGCCGAGCTGGTGATTCTCCAGGGCCGCGAAGAAGATGATCCGGCAGAAGGAGGAGTTCTCGCGATTGCGCTGCACCACCAGCTTGGCGACTTCGATCAAGGCTTCGCGGGCCGGCAGCGGGAAAATCCGCTTCAGGGCCGGGGCCAGCTCGGTTTCGAAGTCGCCGAGCCGCTGGGCGATCAGGGCGTTGTAGAGCTCTTCCTTATTGCGGAAGTGCCGGAAGAGCAGGGCCTCGTTGACGCCCGATTCGGTGGCAATGGCCTTGGTGGTGGTTCCGACGAAGCCCTTTTCGGCGAAAAGCCGGCCGGCGGCTTCGAGAATGATGCGCTCTCGTTCGGAGAAGGAGAGTCTTTGGGGTCGGGCTGGGGTACTCATAAAGTAAGTATTTACTTACTTAATACTCTGGGAGCAGGGCGTCAAACCCAAAAATGGTGGAGCGGGGTGTCATCCCCTTGCTACAAGGTTTGGCGACCGGGTGCCTGCCCGGAAGGTTGTGACTTATAACCGCTTTGGGCGTCTCGATCCCCGACGGCCAAGGCCTGATTTGAGGAAGAATGGAGCCCATCCACGATCCGGATTTGGAAGCCCTCGGCCGTTGCCGGGCCGGAGACAGCTCGGCTTTTGCCGAGCTCGTCGACCGCCATAAGGACGCGGTTTACCGTTGGGTCTACTCCTGGGTGGGCAGGAAGGAGAGCGCCGAAGAATTGGCTCAGGATGTCTTTCTCAACGCCTTCCGGAATTTGGGGAATTTTCGCGGCGATTCCAAATTTTCGACCTGGCTTCACCAGATCGCCCTGAACCGCTGCCGCGACCACTGGCGGAGCCGGCAGCGAAAGCCCGAGTCGCTGGTCGAGGAAGAATACCTGGCCAGGGTCGAGTCGCCGCGGGCCTCATCCGAAGTTTCGGCGGTGGCGCGGCAGGAAGCGGAGGCCTTGCGCTCGGCGATGGCGGAGTTGCCGGATATCTACCGCGAGGCCCTCAGCCTGAGGTTTTTCGGCGACCTCCCTTACGAGGAGATCGCGGCCATGCTCGGTGAGAATTTGAGTAACGTGAAGATGAGAGTGATGCGAGGCTTGGCTCAATTGCGCCGCAAGTGGAAAGGGGAGGCCCGACCATGAAAGATGAAATCATCGCCCGATGGCGCCAATGGCTGGGAGAGGAATTTTCCGAAGCCGAGCTCAGCGCCTTTTTTCAAGAGCACCCCGAAGCCGCCGAAGACCCCGCCGGCTGGATCGAGGCTTTTCGCCGGACCCGCGAAGCGATTCCGCCGCTTTCGCCCGACTTCACCCGCCGGGTGATGAGCCGGCTCCCGACCGCCGCCCCGGCTGCGGTCCTGCCGCTGCGCCGGCCGGCTTGGCGGCGATGGGCCCTGGCCTCGGGCTTGGCCGCGGCCGCCGCGCTCAGCCTGATCTGGTATCGCTCCGATCGCCCCGCCTATCAATTCCCGGGCGCCGAGATTCGCCAAGCCGCGGGCCCCGACGGCCAAGCGGTGTATTTCGTCCGCTTCGCGATCGAGAGCCCGGACGTCAAGGAAGTGGCCTTGGCCGGCGATTTCAACCAATGGACGCCGGTGACGCTGAGCCCTTCGGCCGAAAAGAAAGACCGCTTCACGGTGGAGCTGCCGCTCGCCGCCGGAATTTACAGCTATGCCTTCGTCGTCGACGGCAAGAAATGGATTGTCGATGAAAGCGCCGGCCCGCCGGTCGAGGACGGCTTCGGCGAAAGGAACTCGGTGCTTCGGCTTTGATATGAAAGCTTTCCTCTCCATCCTGCTCCTGTGGTTCGCGCTCGCGGCGCCGCTCTCGGCCCAAGCTCAGGGCGGCGAAGTCGAGCGCCAGGCGGCCGCGCTGCAAGAGCAGGGCCCCGCGCTCCGGACTTTCCTGAAGCGCAGCCGGGAGGGCCAAGCCGATCCCCAATTCGTTTCCGAGGTTTTGCGCGGCGCCAAGGCCCTCGAGGATCAAGGCTTGCCGGCCGAGCCCTACCTGCTCAAGGCCAACGAAGGCCTGGCCAAGCGGGTGCCGCCGAAGCGAATGACGCCGGCCCTCGAAGCCACCGGCGCCCGGACCCGCAACGCCGCCGCCTTGGTCGACGAAGCGGTGAAGCGCGGCGCGACGGCCTCGCCGGAGTCGCGCCGGCAGGCGATCTTGCAATTCCAATCGGAAATGATGGCCGGCCGCTCGCGAGCCGATCTGGAGAAGTCGATCGACGCCGGATTCGCCAAGCAGGCCAAGCCGAGCTTGAGCGAGCTGGCCGACGAGGCCTCGGGCCCGCGCCGCGGCGGAAAAGTCGAGAAGCCGAAGCGCCCGGCTTCGCCGCATTTGGAGCATCCGGCGGGCCAAGAGAAGGAGAAGCCGAGCAAGGCGGCGGCTCCGGCTTCGGGCAAGCCCGAGAAAAAATCGCCCTCGGTCGAAAAAGACAAGGGTCGTTCCAAACCGGCCGTGCAAAAGCCGGAGCGGGTCAAACCCTCGGCGCCTAAGGGAAACGGCAATCAATTCAAGGGGAAAGGCGGGGGGCCGGGGCGGGGCAGATAATTGTGACCTTCAGGGGATGTGGGCGTCGGATCGCTGGTAAGGAGAAACACATGAAACGATGGCTCTCAACCTTGGCTCTAGCCGCCTACCTTTCGATCGCGGCGGCTCCGGCCCAAGCGGACTTCAACCTCATCAATGTCGACCTCGGCTCGCCGGAAGCCCAGCGCGCCTCCAGTCTCTATGGGCAGGCCTACGGCTTTCAGCCGGTGCAAGTGGCTCCGGTGATGGCGGCTCCCGCCGAGGAAGTTCCGGCGATCCTTTCTTTGGCCCAGGCCGCCGGCACTTTGCCGCTCACGATTTGGGGGCTTCGCCAATCCGGCATGAACTACGGCCAGATCATGCAAACTTTCGCGGTGGCTCCGCTGGTCGGCTTCGGTCAACCGGTGACCGACGTTTACTATGTTCAGCGGGCTCGCCAGAGCTTCCTCGTCGACATTTTGCGGGTGGATCCGTTCTTTCTACCGAGCATCCCGCTTCGGGGACCCGATTTCACTCGCTTCATCGTCTATCCGGTCCATCCCAAGATCGGTTATTGGATGCCGCCGGGCCAGGCCAAGAAATACGGTCTCTGGATTCCGCCGGGCCAAGCTAAGAAGATGGGCCTTTGGGACGGCCGCTGGAGCCACGATCGTTGGCGCGGCTGGGACTGGGACGATCGGGATTGGAAGGATTGGGATGGTCCCGAATGGAAAGGCAAGGATGGGAAGGACAAGGGCTCGAAAGGCCTGAGCGCCAAGCCGGACAAGGGTGACAAAGGCGGCTCCGCCAAGAATGCCAAGGTCGACAAAGGCGGCAATGGTGGCGGCAACGGCAAGGCCGGAAAAGAAAAAGGCGGCGGAAACGGCAGTGGCGGCAAGGGTGGCAAGGGTGGCGGCCAAGGCGGTGGAGGCGGCGGCAAGGGCAAAGGCGGGAAGCATTAAAAATAGGGAATCTCTTGGGAAATTTCTCCGATAAAGCAAGGAGCGGCCGGGGTGGACCCGGCCGCTCTTCGAATTTGTTGACAAGTCTTTGATTTTTAAACAAATTCGATCTAAGGAGAAGAGCATGGGAAACGAGGCCGTCACCCCCTCCAATTTTGTCGTCGTCGCCGAGCCGCTTTGCACCTCCGCCTCGCTACCGGCTCCGGCGCCCCAAGCCTCCGATTCGGCGGGGTCCCCGGCTCAAAGCTCGAGCTCCTTCTCGCCCCTGACCGCTTTGTTCTCCTCCGATCCGCTGCAAAGCCTGCGGAAACAAACCCAGCTCTTCAGCTCGGCCAAAGATCTCTTCGCTCCCGATGGCAGCGAGCCGATTCCGGTCGACACCTGCAGCTATGTCACGATCACCGGCAGCGGTTCTTTCGGCGACGTCGAGGTCGGAAGAAGCGATACCCACAGCTTCTCGATCAGCAACCCCTGTGCCTGTCCGGTCACCGTTTATCTCGCCGGGGCGCCTTACGGTTTCTCGGTCTCGACTTCCAGTATTTCGCTTTCGGCCAACGGCTCGAGCTCGTTTTCGGTCACCTTTCGCCCGCCTAGCGAAAGCTCTTACACGGGTTCGATCAGCAGCAACCCGGCCGGATCGATTTCCCTCAGCGGCCGCGGCATCGTCCGCCGCTAAGGGATAATTTTCTTGAGTCGATCCGAGCGGCTCCTGTACGCTCGGGGCATGCTCCACCGGGACCTGCACCTCGATTTCAACGAAGCCTTCGCCCCCCAGCAAGCCTCCGGAATCAGCGAATCCGAGCTCGAGGCGGTTACGCCCAATTTTATTCAGGTCCACCGGGCCCTCACGGCCATGCACGAGATCGGGCAGGTTCAATTCATGCATCTGCCCCTCTTGGAAGAAGTCATCTCGCACGTCGAGCAGCGGGCCGCCGAGCTGCGGCAGAACTTCGACACCCTGGTGGTCTTGGGCATCGGCGGCTCCAGCCTCGGCGCCAAGGCGGTGGAAGAGGCGGTGCTCGGGCCGAGCTATGGCTCGCCGGCCGCCGGCAGCAAAAAGCTCTACGTCCTCGACACCCTCGATCCCGATTGCCTGAGCCGGCTCTTCGCCTCGCTGGACCTTTCGCGCACCGTCTTCAACGTCGTCAGCAAGTCGGGCAACACCGTCGAGACGATGGCTCAGTTCCTTCATTGCTGGGAGCTGCTGCGCCAGAAATTGGGCGCCGAGGCCTCGCGCAAGCATTGGATCATGACCACCGACCCGCAAAAGGGAGTTCTTCGGCAGATCGCGAATCAGGAAAATTTGGAAAGCTTCGACATCCTGCCCGGCGTCGGCGGCCGCTTCTCGGTGCTCTCGCCGGTCGGGCTCTTGCCTTCGGCCTTTCTGGGCGTCTCGATCCGGGAGCTGGTCGAAGGAGCCATCCGGATGATCAAGCGCTGCCAGCGCGAGGATCTTTGGACCAATCCGGCCGGGATGCTGGCGGTGGTCGCTTATCTCCTGGCCGAGAAGCACGGCCGCAAGCAGCTGGTGGTCTTTAACTACGCCGAGCGCTTCAATCGGACGGTGGAGTGGTTCCGCCAGCTTTGGGCCGAGAGCCTGGGCAAGCGTTATGATGTGGAAGGCAAGGAAGTGCGGGCCGGGATCACGCCGGTCCAGGCCAGCGGGCCCCGCGACCAACATTCCCAGATGCAGCTCTACGTCGAGGGACCGGCCGACAAGATGGTGATGCTGTGGTCGCAGGAGAAGTTCGACACCGATCTGAGCATTCCCAAGCTCTATCCCGAGATCGAGAGCCTGGGCTATCTCGGCGGCAAGACGATGGGCGAGATCCTCCACGCCGAGCTCTCGGCCACCGAGGCCTCGCTGAAGGAGGCCGGGGTGCCCAGCTTCAAGCTCAGCTTCTACGGGCCCGACCCTTACAGCTTGGGCCAGATCTTCTACCTCTTCGAGATCGCCACGGTTTACGCCGGCGGCCTGCTCGGGGTGAATCCCTACGACCAGCCGGGCGTCGAGCTGGGCAAGAAATACCTCTACGGCCGCTTGGGCCGCCGCGGCGCCGAGGAGTTCGGAGCGGCGCTGGCGCGGAAATTAAAGAATAAAAGGTACGTGATTTGAAAGCCCTCAGGGCGCGGCAAAGCAGGCATCTCCTTAGCGCCACCCCTCACCCGCCCCTTTGGGGCACCCTCTCCCGCAAGGGGAGAGGGTGGGAAACTTAACCCCACCAAACGCTGTGTCTCTTCTTCAGCGCTTCGGTCACTAAATTCTGGATCGTCTGCCGAACCCGCTCGCTGATCCGGTGAATCTCGAGCTCGTCCTCGAGCACCTCCTTGCCGTAGCCGCTGAGATCGATGGGCTTGCCGAAATAGATCGACCACTTGGTCGGCAGCGGAAGGAAGCCGAACGGGCCCAGCGCCGGCAGGGTCGGAGTGAATGGCACGTAGGGAATTCCCAGCGGCTTGGCCAGGAGCGAGGACTTGTAGAGGATCGGATGGATTTCCTCGGCGCCGATCACCGCCACCGGGATGATCGGGGTGCCGGTCTTGATCGCCAGCTTGACGAAGCCGCCCCGGCCGAAGCGCTGCAGATGGTAGCGCTGGGAGAAATATTTGCCGATGCCCTTGACGCCTTCGGGGAAGACCGCGACCAGCAGGTCGTTGTTCAGCAAGCGCTCGGCGTTCTCTTGCGAGGCCCGGACCCCGCCGATCCGGTACATATAAGTTCCGACGAAGGGCAGATAGTAGACGAAGTCCTCGACCAGGAAACGGACGTCGCGGCCCGAAGGGTGGTCGTTGGTCACCGCCAGCCGGATCATCGAGCCGTCCCAGGGCAGGGTGCCGGAATGGTTGGCGACGAGCAGGCCGCGGCCCGAGCTGGGGATGTTCTCCAAGCCATGGGTCGTGACCCGCCAGTACTTGTAGTACATGAAGTCGAAGAAGGGCTTGAGCATCTGCTCGAAGTTGGGATCGCGGCCGAAGGGGTCGACTTCTTCCTCGAGGACGCTGGGATCGGAAATGAAGGGCAGGTGCCGCTTGAAGAAGCTCAAGCCCGGAATCCAGGAAGTCAGGGCCGAGAAGAGCGACCCGCCGCCATCGGCCTTCGCTCCGACCGTCGAATTCAGCTTGTCGACGATCTCCTGGATCTGGGGCTCGACCCGCGATTGGAGGTTCTTCAGCTCCTTGTAGATCTTCTGCTGGGCGCCGTTCTTGGAGCTCTTGCGGGTGCCCAATTCCTTCTCGATGACTTTGAGGTGCTTGCCGAGCTCTTTCTCGAGGTGGCCGAGCCGCTTGGCCAGGCCTCGAATCAACTTTTCGACCTCGGGCTCGGTGGCGGCGCCGCCGGCCGCGCCCGGCAAGTAGTAAAGGTTGTCGGTGGAGGAGCTTTGCTTCATGTGGTCAAGGCCTCCTGTTGCAGCCGAATGTCGCGGAGTCGCTGGGCGCCGACGAATTCGAGCAGGGTTTCTTTGCAATTGTAGCGCGGTTGGAAGCCCATGACGGCCTCGGCGCGCTCGTAAGTCACCAGGCAGCTGTACTTGAGAAAATCGAGATGGGTTGCCGGCGCCGGCGAGATGTCGAGGAACCAAAGGGTCTGAATCAGCGACTTCAATCCCAGCAGGCTCAAGGGCAGCGGGATCTTGCCCATCAGCTTGATGCCCCGGGAAAGCGGGATCACGCCCTTGCTCGCCAGATTGAAGATCCCCGGGCAATCCTTGCGGATGGCGTGCTGGAAAGCCTGAAAGAGATCGGCCTCGTGGATGAATTGAACCAGCGGATCGTAGCCCAGCACGGTCGGGACGAAGGCTCGCTGGAGATAGCGCGTCTTGTAGCTTTGGATGGTCGGTCCGAGGATGGTCGCCGGCCGCAGGATCGTGACCACGCTGTCGGGGTACTTGGCGGCGTATTTTTGGAACTGGCGCTCGGCGTCGATCTTGTCGTGGAGAAACTTGGAGCTGCGGCCGGCCCGCGGCGGATTATTCTCGGTGAGGTAGGTCGGATTGTCCGGGAAGGCGCCATAGACGTCGGCGGTGGAGGCCAAGATCAGCTTGCGGACTCCGGCTTCGGCGGCGGCGTTGCACACGTACATGCTGCCGACCGAGAGCAGCTCATGGGCCCAAGCCATATTGCGGGGCGGCGTGATCGGCATCGCGGTGTGAACCAAGGTGTCGATGCCTTCCTGGGCCAGGATCTCGTAAAGCTGGACGTCGGCCAGCGTCTCGGTGAGATCGATTCGATAAAATTTGGTTTTCTTCAGGACCTCGGTCGGCTTGCGGTAATCGAGGAAGACGACCCGGGGAAACTCCGGTGAATTCTCGAGCCAGCGGAGCAGTGCCATTCCCTTGAAACCGCTGCCGGTGATCGCCACCGGTGGAAAGGAGGGCTTCGCCAAAGCCTTGGCTTTCTCTTGTGCCCGTTTTTTGGATACCCGAGCGCGCTTCATGCGGTGGAAGATAGCATGAGGTGAAAATTAGTGGTGAGGGAATTTGCTTGTAGGGGCGACCCTTGCGGTCGCCCGTATGCACGGACGCCGTTGGGCGGATTGGGCACCCGCAAGGGGTGCCCCTACGCGCGGATGGCGTTGGAGGGAACGGAATTATTGAAAGCGCCGGCGACTTGAAAGCTGTTGGCATAGCCCAAGACCTTGGGAACATAGTCTTGGGTTTCTCGGAAGGGCGGGATGCCGCCGTGTTTCATGACGTTGCCGGGGCCGGCGTTGTAGGCGGCGACCGCGAAGTCGACCCGGCCACCGAACTTGTCGAGCATCTGGCGAAGGTACTTGGCGCCGCCGTCGATGTTTTGAGCGGCGTCGAAGGCATTGCCCACGCCCAAGCCGGCGGCGGTGGCCGGCATGAGCTGCATCAATCCCATGGCGCCGCAATGGCTGACGGCCCGGGGATTGCCCCGCGACTCCTGCCAGATGACGCCGGCGATGAGCTCCGGCGGGAGCTGGTAGCGGTCGGCGGCGGCGCGAATGTAGGGATCGTATTCCTTGACCTTGTTCAGCATCCGCTCGCTGGCCGAGCCGGTGGCCGGAACGTTGACGCCGGGAGCGCCCGACAGGTTGACGGCCGGCGGAACCTCGCTCGACTTCACGCCATAGGGCGAAGGATTGGTGTTGGTTCCGGTCGAAGTCGGGTTGTTGTTGGCTAAATTCTTGGTGTTGGCGTCGTTCTTCGGCAGATCCGGGGCCTGGCTCGGCGGCTTGGAGCCGAGGGACTTGGTCGAGGGATTGGAGCCGCCGCCCTGGGCGGTGTCCATGGCCTTGGAGAAGTTCCGCGCCTCGTCGTACATCCGGCGATATTCGACATACTTGTTCTTATAGAAGGGGCGCGAGCGGCTAGTGGTGATTGAAGTGGCCATCGGCTATCTTAACTCTCTCTTAATAAAACCAATTTAAAGAGTTCCCATCCCCCCGGTCAACCCGATTTAAGGGTAGCCGGACTATTCCATTATCGGGGGGCGGGGGGGTGGGAATTGCGTCCAAGCCGACGATTTTTAACGGGAAAGGGGGACAATCCATGGCGCACTGCGCCAGGAGCAGCCAATTTCCAGCTTGGCCCGAGCCCACCCCAGGGTTACTATCAAAAAAGGCTTGCAAGCCGCCCCGCGCCGAGGTTGTTTTAAGGGTATGATCTTCCTAAGAAATTATTACGTTAACACGACCGCCAAGGTTGATGTTTTGCTCATCACCCACGATGTGAAGCGGGCGGTGAGGGAGTCGGGGATCCAAAGCGGCGTCATCACGATCTTGATTCCCGGCGGTACCGCCGGCGTGGCCCTGCTCGAGAATGACCCCAAAATCCACGAAGATCTGAAGAAGTGGATCGAGACCCAGGTCCCGGCCGAAACCGGCCCGCGGCCCAACCGCCGTTCCGGTTCCGGCCGCAACGACGCGCATATTCGTTCGGCCCTTATCGGGGTAAGCCTCGTTCTGCCCCTGATGGACGGCAAATTAATGATTGGGGCTTGGCAGGAGGTCGTGCTTTACGATTTCGACGACAGCAAGGTCGCCCGCCGCGAAATCACCATTCAAATTATGGGGGAGGGGCCCGCCAAGTAAATGGGAGATCGAAGAAAAAATCGAAGTTTTTCATCGCTCTTTGGCGGATTTCGCAGGTCGGACTTCAGCTCTTTCCGGCGCTTCTTCCATTCCGCTTTCTTCAGCTGGTTCGTCTTCGCCGTCCTGGTTTTCGCCATCTCGCTGACCCTGTCCTTTCACGTCGATTACCTGCCGGCCAACGTCAAGGTCGGCCGGGTCGCCCCGAAAGACATCAAGGCTGACCAGAACTACGAGATCGTCGACGAGAAGGCGACCGAGACCAATCGCCGCGAGGCCATTCGCAACGTCGCTCCGGTCTTCGATTTCGACGAGAGCGTTCTGACCGAGATCGACCAGCAGGTTCACGACGCCTTCGAGGCCTCGCGCCAAGCCCTTCAGACCTTGGCCGACCAAGAGGAGATCCAGCGGATCCTCCTCACCAGCCTCGGCCTTCAGCCGACCGAGGATCAGATCCGGGCCCTCATCCTGGACGAGTTTTCCACCGACACCGAATACAGCCTGCGCAATACGCTGCGCCAGGCGATGTCCCAGATGGTGGTTCTGAACCGCAACGACTTGGCCGGGGCCGAAAGCTCGGGCATCACCTTGCGCTATGTGCAAAGAAGCAGCACCGGCGAATCCTCGGAAGCGGCCGAGGACGAGGCTCTGCTCAAGGACATCTCGGCGGTGAAGACCCTCGATTCGGTTCAAACCGGGCTGCTTGACCGTGCCAAGCAGACGCCCAAGGAGAAGGGCAAGTCGGTGGCCTCGGCCCAGCTTTTGGAAATCGCCAGCCGGCTGGTCCGGCCCAATTTGAGCTTCGATGCGGTCGAAACCGAGTTGCGCAAGGCCCGGGCCCTGGGCAACGTCCGCAGCGTCATCATCAAGGTCCAAGCCGGCGAATCGATCCTGCGCAGCGGCGACCGTTACGAGCCCCATCATTTGGTCTTGCTCGAGGGGATCCGCAAGCAGAAGAGCCAGACCAGCTTCGCGATCAAATTCCTGGGCACCGCCCTTTTCGTTTGCCTGCTGCTGCTCATCACCTACGTCTTCTCCAACCGTTTCATCCGCAAGTTCAACCCGACCCGCGAGGACCTCTACTTCCTGGGCGGGATTTTGCTTTTGCTCTTGCTCAGCGTCCGGCTGGCCGCCGCCCTTTCCTCGGCCTTCCGCGACCTGCTGCCTTTCGATGTCTCGGTCCAGGCGATGTATTACGCGATTCCGGTCGCGGCCGGCGCCATGCTGACCCGTTACATCCTCAATTCCGAGATCTCGCTGGTCTTCGCCATCGTCGCCAGCGCCCTGACCGGGATGTTCCTGGAAGGCGACCTCGACCTTTCGATCTATTACCTGATCTCGGGCATCGCGGCCGCCGCGGCCATCGCCCACGTCGAGCGGCGCAGCCAGATCTTGCGGGCCGGCGTGGTGGTCGGGGCGGTCAACGCGATGGTGGTTTTGGCGATCAAGCTGGTCTCGGTGGTCAGCATCACCAACGTGCTCAATCTGCCGAACATCTTGCTCAATATGGGCCTGGCTTTCACCGGCGGCATCCTGGCCTCGATCTTCGTCATGGTGCTGGCGCCGATCGCCGAAATGCTCTTCGACTACGTGACCGACATCAAGCTCCTGGAATTGGGCAACCTTAACCATCCCTTGCTGAAGGAGATGATCGTCAAGGCGCCGGGCACCTATCACCACTCCCAGCTGGTCGCGGTCCTGGCCGAGGCCGCCGCCTCGGAGATCGGCGCCAATCCGCTCCTGGCCCGGGTCGGCAGCTACTTCCACGACGTCGGCAAGATGCGGAAGCCCTCCTATTTCATCGAGAACCAGCAAGGCGGTGAGAACCGTCACGACAAGCTGGCGCCCTCGATGTCGGCGCTGATCATCGCCTCCCACGTCAAGGACGGCCTCGATCTGGCCCGGGAGTACAAGCTGCCCAAACGCATCGCCGACTTCATTCCCCAGCACCAAGGCACCAAGATCATCAGCTATTTCTACAACAAGGCGGTCGAGCAGGCCGAAGCCGCCGGCCATAGCGTCGATGAAAAGGATTATCGCTATCCCGGCCCCCGGCCCCAGACCCGCGAGGCCGGCATCATCCTGTTGGCCGACGGGGTCGAGGCCGCGGTCCGCTCTATTCCCGAGAAGACGCCGCAGAAGATCCAGGGCATGGTCCAGAAGATCATCAACAAGAACTTCACCGAGGCCCAGCTTGACGAATGCGACATGACATTGAAGGACCTCCATCTCATCGCCGAGAGCTTCGTCCGAGTCCTGGTCGGCATCTACCATCAGCGCATCGAGTATCCCGACGTGGAGGAGAAGCGCTCCAACGTCACCCCGCTCAAGGAAATCCGGGCCCGCGAGAGCGAAGCGAATGCCCGTTGAGGTCTATTCCCGAAAGAACCGGCGCTTGAACACCGCGGCTCTGAAGAGCTGCCTGGCCTCGCTGCTTCGAGGCTCGAAGCGGGGGCGGGCCGAGCTGGAGCTGAGCTTCGTCGGCTCCCGCCGGATTCGGGAGCTCAACCGCCGGCATCGCCGCGTCGACAAGGTCACCGACGTTTTGTCTTTTCCCTTGGAGATGAAAGAGCCGCCCAAAGACCGTCCTTGGCACCTGGGCGAAATCGTGATTTGCACCCAGGTGGCCTCGGCCCAGGCCCGCCGGGCCGGGCGAAGCTTGACCCAGCAGGCCCTGCGGCTGGCGGTCCACGGCTTCGTTCACCTGCACGGCCTCGATCATGAAGAGGGCGAGCGCCAGGCCAAGGCATTCGAGGCGCTGGAGCGGAAATACCTCCAGCGCCTGCACCGGAAAGGTTCGATGAAATGGGATGGATCGCTGCGGCTCTAAGCGGAGTCTTGGCCGCCTTCAGTTATCCGACGGTCTTCGCCGGCTTCCGTTTTCCGGAGCTGGGCTTCCTGGCTTTTTTCGCCTGGATCCCGCTCTTCCTCGCCTTGCGCGGCGCCGGCCCCCAGCGATCCTTCGCCGGCGCCTTCGTGGCCGCCGTCTTTCACTACAGCATCGGAATGTATTGGATCTACACCGCGATGAACTCCTTCGGCGGGCTCTCGCCGGCCCTGACCGTGATGTCGCTCTCCATCCTCTTCGCGGTGCTTGCGGCCTACTTCGCGGTCATCTTCGCGATCAGCGCTTGGATCGTCCGCTTCACCGGCTGGCGGATGCTCTGGGTGCGGCCCTTGGTCTGGGTCGGGATCGAATTCCTGCGCGGTCATCTGCCGGCCGGCGGTTTTCCTTGGAGCCAGGTCGGCTATTCCCAAGGCGAATTTCTTCATTTCATTCAGATCTCGGATCTCTTCGGGGTTTACGGCGTGACTTGGCTGATCGTCTTCATCAACGAAGCCTTGGCCGAATTCCTCGTCGCCTGGCGCCAAGACCGGAAGAAGCGGGCTTGGAAGGCGCTGGCGCCGGCGCTGCTGCTCTTCCTCTTCGCCCTGGGCTATGGGCGCTATCGCCTGGTCCGGGACCACACCGCTCCGCTCCGGAGCCTCAAGGCCGGCATCGTCCAAGCCAATATTTCGCAGGACGACAAGTGGCGCGGCGGCGCGGCCCGGCAGATCCTGGATATTTTCCAGAACGGCACGATGAGCTTGGAGTCGGAAGGCGCTCAATTGGTGATATGGCCCGAGGCTTCCTTGCCGGTCGAGATCCCCTACGACGTCGAAAAGACGCCCTATGACCTGGGCCAGTCCAAAGCCGACGTTCTCTTTGGAGCCGTGACCCGAAGCTCTCGGCCCGGTTCGGTTTTGGAGGAGGAGCCTTATTACAATTCGGTGTTGCTCGCCGACGGGACCGGCCGGATCCTCGGCTATTACCACAAGCGGCACTTGGTTCCCTTCGGCGAGTATGTGCCTTGGCAAAAATACCTGACCTTCGCCCGGAAGATGACGGCCCAAGTCGGCCAGATGCTGCCGGGGAAGGAATACCACAACCTCGATTACCACGGTCATCCGCTCGGCATCCTGATTTGCTATGAGGATATCTTTCCCGAAATTTCCCGGATCATGACGGCCAAGGGCGCCCAGGTCTTGGTCAACCCGACCAACGACGCCTGGTACGGCCATTCCAGCGCTCCCTACCAGCACCAAGTCTTCAGCCAATTCCGGGCGATCGAGACCCGGCGGGCGATAGTCCGAGCCGCCAACACCGGCATCAGCTCCCAGATCGACCGGCAAGGCCGCATCCAGTGGCAGGGCGGGCTGTTTACTCGCGAGGCTTTCATGACCAGCCTGCCGCTCTACGACGACAAGACGCTCTATGTCAGGATCGGCGATGCGCTGCCGATTTTTTCGCTGCTTTTTATGGGAGTTCTGCTAGGAACGGGGCTGGTTCGCAAATTTCGACCTCGAAAGTGAGTGGTTCATGTCCAAAGATTTGAAAGGCGCCGTCCTCTCCCTCCAAGAGAAGCTCTCCCAAGTCCGGAGGCGTCTTTGACGTCGACACCAAGAAGAAACGGGCCGACGAGCTCGAGGCATTCTCGGCCCAACCCGATTTCTGGAACGACTCCCTCAAAGCCAAGAGCCTGAGCAAAGAGCTCGACGACGCCAAGTCGGAGCTGGCTTACTTCAAGGACCTCCAGGGCAAGGTCGACGATGCCGCGGCCATGCTCGAGCTGGCCGAAGAGGCCGGCGACGACGCCTCCTGGGCCGAGGCCGAGCAGGCCATCGCCCAAGGCGAGTCCGCCATCGAGGCCGCCGAATTCCGGGTGATGCTCTCGAGCGAGGAGGACAAGTTCTCGGCCATTCTCACGATCAACGCCGGCGCCGGCGGGACCGAGTCCTGCGACTGGGCCTCGATGCTGGCCCGGATGTATTTTCGCTACTGCGAGCGCCAGGGCTGGAAGACCCAGATCATCGACATGACCGAAGGCGAGGGCGCCGGCTACAAGAGCGTCACCGCCACCGTCGACGGCGAATACGCCTACGGCTTCCTCAAGGCCGAGAATGGCGTCCACCGGCTGGTGCGGATCTCGCCCTTCGACGCCAACAAGCGTCGCCACACCTCCTTCGTCTCGGTCTTCGTCTATCCCCAGGTCAGCGACGACGTCGAGATCGTGATCAACCCGGCCGACATCCGGATCGACACCTTCCGGGCCGGCGGCAGCGGCGGCCAGAACGTCCAGAAGAACGACACCGCGGTCCGCATCACCCACTTGCCGACCAACACCGTGGTTCAATGCCAAAGCGAGCGGAGCCAGCTGCAGAACAAGACTTTGGCCATGAAGGTCCTGCGCTCGCGCCTCTACGAGCAGGAGATGGAAAGGCGCCGGGCCGCCAAGGAAGCGGTCGACGCCACCAAGAAGAAGATCGAATGGGGCTCCCAGATTCGCTCCTACGTCTTGCATCCTTACAAAATGGTGAAGGACCACCGCACCGACTTCGAGATGGGCGACGCCGAGCGCGTCTTAGACGGCGACCTGGACGGCTTCATAAGAGCCTACTTGCTGCAGGGCGGAGACTAGGGCCCTTTTGCCTTCCCCCGATTCAGGACTTGACCCAGCCTTCGGGAATGAAGATAGTCCGCCACCATGACGCGGCGGCTTTTTTTCTCCATTCAAATTCTCTTATTTTCCGTAATCTTAGCCCCATTGGCGGCGGCCCAATCGGGAGTCGGGGTCGGGGCCTTTTCGGTCAACGGTCCGAAGGATCAGGCCTATCTCTCGGGGGCGGCTCAAGATGCGGTGGTGGGGGCCTTGATCAAGAAGGGCGTTTCGGCCCGAACGGTCGGCCAGACTTTGGATCCCGATAAATTGAAAAACACGGCCCAAGGCAAGGGCGACGATGCGCTCTTGGTCGCCGGCCGGATCAATATCGTTGGCCAAACTTACCGGGTCTTGCTCAAGTGGGTCGATTCGAGCGGCCGGGTGAGCCAGGATTATCTGGAGGTCGCGAGCGAGAATCAGCTCCTGCCCAGCTTGGAATCCTTCGCCGCCTCCCGCTTGCAAGTTCCGGCCGCGCCGGCCCCGGCGCCGGTCGTGACCGAAGCTCTGCCGGCGCCGAAATCCAAGGCCGAAAAGACGGCTCCGGTTTCCGCGCCGGTTCCAGCTCCGATCCCGGCCGCCAAGCCGACCCCACCGGAAAAAGTCTTCAAGGCCGAAGCTGAGCCGGCCCCGGCGCCTGCGCCGGCCAAAGTCGAGAAGCCGGCCCCGCGCCGCGAGTCCGAGCCGAAGGTTTCCAATAAGGTCGAGCCGGCCGCTTCCACCCAGGATTACGTCGCCGTTTCCCAGCGCTTGCCCTTCGAGGTCCGGGCCCTGGCCCACGCCGACGTCGACAACGACGGCGAGCCCGAAGTTCTGCTGACTGACCAGAGCGACCTCTACATTTATCGTCACGTCGGCGGCGACCTCCAGGAGCTCGGGCGCTTCGTCGGCAAGAAGCTCGACCACTTCGTGAAGGTCGACGTGATGCCGGCGCCCCAGGGCGGCCGGCCTTGGATCGTCTTGACCAATTTGCGTGGTAATCTTGCCGCCAGCAAGATCCTGGTCTTCGAGGGTGGCTCGGTCCGAGTCGTCCATGAGAACATCGACTACCAGCTTCGGGTGATTCGGAAGGACGGCGT
>DATEDP010000136.1 GCA_035281585.1 bacterium | reverse complement strand
AAAGGAGGAGATTTCCTCACAGGACGATTCTTTCTTGGTACAGCCCGAAGACCCCGCGGAGCGTGTCGCTGATCTCGCCCAGGGTGGTGTAGCAGCGAACGGCCTCGAGGATGTGGGGCATGAGGTTGTCTTTGCCGCGGGCCGCCTTGGCCAAGGCTTCGCGGGCTTGGGCGACCTTGAGATTGTCGCGGCGCTCGCGCAGGGCCTTGAGCTGCTGCTTTTGCCGGAGCTCCAGCGCCGGGTCGACCTTGAGGATGTCCTTCACCGGCTCTTCCTTCATCGTGAACTCGTTGACGCCGACGATGATCTGGCGCTTCTCCTCGATCGCCTTCTGATATTGGTAGGCCGACTCCTGGATCTCGCGCTGCTGGAAGCCGGCCTCGATGGCCTTCACCGCTCCGCCCATCCTGTCGATCTTCTCGATATACTCCAAGGCCTTCTTCTCGATTTGGTCGGTGAGCGACTCGATGAGGTAACTCCCCGCTAAGGGGTCGATGGTGTCGGCGACGCCGGTCTCGTAGGCGATGAGCTGCTGGGTGCGCAGAGCCAAAGTCGCCGAGGCTTCGGTCGGCAGGGCCAAGGCTTCGTCGCGCGAATTGGTGTGGAGACTTTGAGTTCCGCCCAAGACCGCGGCCAAGGCCTGGTAGGCGACGCGGACGACGTTGTTGTCGATCTGCTGGGCGGTGAGCGTCGATCCGCCGGTTTGGGTGTGGAAGCGGAGCATGCAGTTGCGGTCGCTGGCCTTGAAGCGCTCCTTCATCAGCTTGGCCCAGAGCCGGCGGGCGGCCCGGAACTTGGCGACCTCTTCCAAAAAATTATTGTGGGCGTTGAAGAAGAAGGAGAGGCGGGAGGCGAAGTCGTCGACGTCGAGGCCCTTGTCGACCGCGGCTTGGACGTAAGCCAGGCCGTTGGCCAGGGTGAAGGCGACCTCCTGGACCGCGGTCGAGCCGGCTTCGCGGATGTGGTAGCCGCTGATCGAGATCGTGTTCCACTTCGGTACCCGGCTTTTGCAGAAGGCGAAGACGTCGGTGATGATCCGCATCGAGTGCTCGGGCGGATAGATGTAAGTGCCGCGGGCGATGTATTCCTTGAGCAGGTCGTTCTGGATGGTGCCGCTGATCTTGTCGAAGCCGACGCCTTGCTTCTCGGCCACGCCCATGTAGAGCGCCAGCAGGATCGAGGCGGTGGAGTTGATCGTCATCGAGGTGCTGACCTTGTCGAGCGGGATTCCCTTGAAGAGGATCTCCATGTCCTCGAGCGAGTCGATGGCCACGCCGGCCTTGCCGACCTCGCCCAGGGCCCGGGGGCTGTCGCTGTCGTAGCCCATCTGGGTCGGCAGGTCGAAGGCGACCGAGAGGCCGGTGCCGCCCTTGGCGATCAGGTAGCGGTAGCGCTCGTTGGATTCCTCGGCGGTGCCGAAGCCGGCGTACATCCGCATCGTCCAGTGGCGGCCGCGGTACATCGTGGGCTGGACGCCGCGGGTGAAGGGGAATTGGCCGGGGAAGCCTTGCTCGGCGAGGTAGCTCCCTTCATTGAGCTTGGAGAAATCGGGCAGGAAGACCCGCTCCATCTCGATGCCCGAGGTGGTGTCGAATCGGGGCTTCGATTCGGGGGATTTTTCCAGGTTCTTCTTGAGGACTTTTTCTTCCCAGGTCTTTTTGGCTTCTTCGAATTTCGACATTCAAGCGGCTCCGGCAAAATTTTCAAAGTGAGCCAGCTCGCAGAACAGGCGGTAGCGGGCTTCGATCTCCTCCCGGCTCAAGGAGCGCAGGCGGTCCATGCTGAATTTCTCGACGATGAAGCTGGCCATCACGCTGCCGTAGATCACGGCCTTGCGGAGGTTGCGGAAGCTGCGGTCGCCGGTCTGGGCGAGATAGCCCATCAGGCCGCCGGCGAAGGCGTCGCCGGCGCCGGTCGGGTCGAGGATCTCCTCCAGCGGCAGGGCCGGCGCGTTGAAGATCTCCTCGCCGTGGAAGACCAGGGCGCCGTACTCGCCGCGCTTGACGATCAGGGTCTTGGGGCCGAGGCCGCGAATGATCTTGCTGGCCTTCACCAAATTGGGCGTGTCGGCCAAAAGCCGGGCCTCGCCCTCGTTGATCACCAGCATGTCGACCTTCTTCAGAGTCTTGAGCAGCGGCTCGCGGTAATCCTTGATCCAGAAATTCATCGTGTCCATCGCGATCAGGGGCTGGCCTTCCATCTGGTCGATGACTCGCTCCTGGAGGCTCGGATCGATGTTGCCGAGGAAGAGGAAGGGATTGCGTCGGGCGCCGCCGTTCAATTGGGGCGCAAAGTCGAGCAGGACGTTGAGCTGGGTGTCGAGGGTATGGGCGGTGTTGAGATCGTGCTCGTAGCGGCCTTTCCAGCGGAAGGTCTTACCGGGCAGGCGCTTGAGACATTCCAAATCGATGGGCCGGCTCTTGAAGAAATCGACGTGCTTTTCCGGGAAATCCTCGCCGACGACGGCGACCAGCGAGAGGGGGCTGAAAAAGCTGGCCGAGGCCGCGAAATGGGTGGCCGAGCCGCCCAAGCCTTCCTCGATTTTTCCGAAGGGGGTTTCGACGCTATCCAAGGCAACGGTGCCGATGACGGTGAGGGACATAAGCGCTCTTACGTCATCGGAATCGACCATTCAACCTCAAATCCATGGGGTTTTCAGTCCCGGTTTAGTTCCCAACCTGTGAACTAGTGACGGATTTTCCGAAAGGGATATTTTATATAACATATTGAAATTATTAATTTTAATGCATGGCACCCGCTTTGCTTTATACGATGTAGGGAGAGAAGAGTATGGGCGGCAAAGTTTGGATTAACGACACCAGTGGGGAGAGGCTTTACGAGGCCTACTACGCCGAGAACGCGGCGATCTGCGAGGATGTCGATTCCGACAGCTGCCTCGAAGAGTACCGGCTCGACGGCGTGATCAATGACCTCGAGATTCGCGACGCCCGAATCCGGCTCGAGAAGACGATCAACAATCCCTGGCGGCCGCTCTTTCCCTGGAAAATCGAGAACGAAGAACCGGCGCCATTTCCCGACGGCCTGACCAAGGTGGTCACGGTCCACATGGACGAGCGCTATCTTGGCAACACCGGCTGGTGGATCTTCCAGCCCGAGGAGCGAATCGTCAAGTCGGTGACCATGAATATGCGCTGGGAGAACGGCAAGATCCGCCTCTACCAATGCGAGCCACCGCCCTATGTCCCGCCGGCCGAGCAGCCCGAGAAGAAGCCGGTTCCGCCGATCGACGACGATTCGATCATCGCTTCTATTTTGAATTTCATCTTCGGCCCGCCGAGTGAAGTGGCCTCGCTTTGATTTGGATCATTCATAAGGGGAAACAATGACGAAACTGACCGCTTTACAGGATGTCGTGGGGAAAACGCTTAGGGCTTCCTTCTTTGCCGAGCTCAAGGGGGAAAATCAACCGGAAGCATCCCAGAGCGCTCTGCCGGCGTTGTTGGAAAATGCCGGGTCCGCGATCCCGAAGCCGCTTCGTCCCTTGCTCTCCGCGCTCTGGACCTCGGAAA
>DATEDP010000135.1 GCA_035281585.1 bacterium | reverse complement strand
AGGTCGAGGGCCTTGCCCTGGGGAACGCCTTCCATGATGTCGAGGAGGACGACGTCGCCCAGCTCTTTCAGCATCGCCCGCTGGGCGAGCTCGCCGCCGATGTTGCCGGCGCCGATCAATGCGATTTTTTTACGTGCCATTGCTTTCTTTCTCCCTCCCCTTTGTAAGGGGAGGGTCGGGGAGGGGTAGAGAGTCGGCTTAATGCAATCGCAGTGCACACCACCAACTCCCTACCTCCCCCTGCCCCCTCCTTACAAAGGAGGGGGAAACCGTTACATATTGTCAATAATCGCCTGTCCAAACTCGGAGCACTTCAGCTCCTTGGCCCCTTCCATCAGGCGGGCGAAATCGTAAGTGACCGTCTTTTGGGAGATCGTTTTCTCCAACGCCTGGTTGATGAGCTGGGCGGCTTCGTTCCAGCCCATGTATTCCAGCATCATCACGCCGGAGAGAATCACCGAGCCGGGGTTGACCTTGTCTTGGCCGGCGTACTTCGGCGCGGTGCCGTGGGTGGCCTCGAAGATGGCCCGGCCGCTGACGTAGTTGATGTTGCCGCCGGGGGCGATGCCGATGCCGCCGACTTGGGCCGCCAGGGCGTCGCTGATGTAGTCGCCGTTCAAGTTCAAGGTGGCGATGACGTCGAACTCCGAGGCCCGGGTCATGATCTGCTGAAGGAAGGCGTCGGCGATGGCGTCCTGGATCAGGATCTTGCCGGCCGGGACCTTGCCCTGACATTCCTCCCAAGAGACCACCTGATCGGCGAACTCCTCCTTGGCCAGCTCGTAGCCCCAGCCGCGGAAACCGCCCTCGGTGAACTTCATGATGTTGCCCTTGTGGACCAAGGTGATGCTGCGCCGCCGGTGCTCGATGGCGTATTGGATCGCGGCCCGGATCAGGCGCTTGCTGCCCTCTTCCGAGACCGGCTTGATGCCGATGGCGCTGGTTTCGGGGAAACGGATTTTCTTGATCCCCATCTCCTTTTGCAAAAACCCGATCACGTTTTGAACTTCCGGCGATTTGGCTTCCCACTCGATGCCGGCGTAGATGTCCTCGGTGTTCTCGCGGAAGATCACCATGTCGACCTTCTCCGGCGCCTTGACCGGCGAAGGGGTGCCCTTGAAGTAGCGGACCGGCCGAAGGCATACGTAGAGATCCAATTCCTGGCGCAGCGTCACGTTGAGCGAACGAAAGCCCTTGCCGACCGGCGTGGTCAGCGGGCCCTTGATCGCGACCAAGTACTCCTTGATGACGTCGAGGGTCTCTTGGGGCAAAAGGTTGGGCGGACAACGGTCGCCGTAGACCGCCTGAGCCTTTTCGCCGGCGTAAACCTCGGCCCATTGAATTTGGCGCTTGCCGCCGTAGCTCTTGGCGACCGCCGCATCGAAAACTTTTACCGCCGCCTTCCAGATGTCGGGACCGGTGCCGTCGCCCTCAATGAAAGGCACGATGGGCTTGGGGCCCACCTGTAATTTCCCGTTTTGGATGGTGATTTTATCGCCGCCGGAAGGAATCTGGACTTTCATAGGCCAATTCTATCTAAGTACTTAAAAAATAAGGGTTTTTCAAACGACGGCGTACACTATCGAATCGCCGAGGCGAGTGTCAAGCTTCACGCGCATTTTCTCTTGTCATTCCGAGAAGCGAAGCGACGAGGAATCCACCACGGAGCTTGTGCTGGCTATTAGCTCGGGATGACAATCGCCCGCAACTAAGCTAGCGTCCTCTCCATGACAAAGCTCTACATCCGCGATCTCGCCGAAGGCTCCAACGTCGACGGCGTTTTCCTGTGCAATCACAAGGCCCTCCTCTTCGGCAAGAACAACAAGGCTTATCTCAACATCAAGCTCCTCGACAAGACCGGCTACGTCGAGGCCCGGGGTTGGGACAAGGCCGAAGACCTCTCGCTTCGATTCGAGAAGAACGACTACGTCCGGATCAAAGGCAAATGCGTCTGGTATCAGGATCATCTCCAGCTCAATGTTTTCGAGATCGAGCGGGTCGATCCGGCCAAGGTCGATCCCGGCGATTTCCTGCCGGCCAGCAAGAAGAATATTCCCCAGATGTATGCCGAGCTGCTCGAGCTTTG
Organism: bacterium; assembly: GCA_035281585.1. Lineage (NCBI taxonomy): Bacteria > bacterium. The sequence goes on along the minus strand of DATEDP010000135.1, from coordinate 60,985 downwards.
CCGGCGCGAGATGAAGAACCCCTGGGTGAAGCAATTGATGCTCTCGATCCTGGAAGATCCCCGCTATGCACCGGCCTTTCAGCGGGTGCCGGCGGCCAAGACCAACCATCATGCCTGGGTCGGCGGTCTGCTCGAGCACATCCTCGGCCTCTGCAAGCTGGCCCGGGACGTGCTGAAGCATTATCCGATGATCGATCAGGATTTGGTCTTGGCCGGCCTCATCATGCACGACTTCGGCAAAGTCGAAGAGCTGGAGTCGGAACGCTCCTTTGAATACACCGACAAGGGCCGGCTGATCGGCCACCTCATCATCGGCGTTGAAATCTTGATCCGCAAAGCCGGCGAGATCCCGGACTTTCCCGAAAAGATCCTCCATCACATCGAGCATATCGTGCTCAGCCATCACGGCCGCCTGGAATACGGCTCGCCCAAGCGGCCCAAGACCTTGGAAGCTCTGGTGGTCCACCATCTCGACGACATGGACTCGAAGATCCAGGGCTTCCTCGACTTGGTCGCCCGCGAGGGCGAAAGCGAGAGCGATTGGACTTCCCACAATAACCGGCTTTTCGAGCGTCCGCTCTACAAGCGGACTCGCCGCGACATGGGCGGCGACGAGCCGTCGGTCTCGGCAGCCGATGCCAAGCCCGACGAGCGCAAGCCCCACTCCAAGGCGCCGCTCACCAGCTCGCTCGGCGAAGCATTGAAGATTTCTTTAAAAAAATAACGCTGTCATCCTTCGCTTCGCTCAGGATGACAAGGTGGACAGAACTTGACTTCGCCGTCTCAAAAGCTTAAGCCAGCCCATTAACACCTGCGAGGCCAATATGGCGGAACACGCCGAAAATCTCGAAGCTCCCGAGCGCAAAATCGAAGAAGTCAAGACCCCGACCGTGCGCGGCCAAAAGCGCAAGTTCTGGAAGGGCTACGTCCTCCCCAAAGTCGCCTTCTTCCTGCGCGGCTTTCCCGACAAGGCCGTGGTTTCGATCGACGTCACCAACAAGTGCAACATCCGCTGCAAGCATTGCTATTTCTTCGCCTATGAGCAGGATAAGGAGCTGAAGCCCGACGAATGGCTGGCCAAGCTCGAAGAGTTGAAGCGCGGCGGCTTCCCCTTCCGCAGCGCGACCTGGGTCGGCGGCGAGCCGCTGCTCCGCAAGGAATTGATCGAGACCGGCCGCAAATACTTCATGTTCAATATCGTGGTGACCAACGGCACCCACGGCCTGCCCGACTGGAAAGACGTCATGTTTCACATCTCGGTCGACGGCACCGAAGAGAAGCACGACGACATCCGGGGCAAGGGCGTCTATCAAAAGATCAAGAAGACCATCGCCGAGGCTCCCGACGGCCTCGACATCTCGCTGGCCTGCTGCCTCAACAAGCGCAACCTCGATTGCATGGAAGACCTGCTCGAGGAGTGGCATCCCCAGACCAAGGTCAAGCACATCCTCTTCGACTTCTTCACCCCGGTCAAAGGCGTGAAGCACGATCTTTTCATCCCCTTCGAGGAGCAGGATCAGATCATCGACCGAATCATCGAGCTCAAGCGGAGCAAATACGGCGACTTCATCGGCGCCAGCGAGCGAGTGCTCAATTTGATGCGGAAGAAAGAACGCCACAAGGCGATCGGCGACAACTGCATCTTCCTCCAAAAGGGCCATGCCTTCGATCCGCTCGGCAACAAGAAAGCCCAATGCATGATGGGAGCCGACGCCGACTGCGACCGCTGCGGCTGCATCGTCCCCTTCTATCTCAAGCAAAGGACCGAGCGAAAATACATCCTCCAGGAAGTTTGGGGCGACTTGAAAGAGCTCGTCACCCGCAAGCCCTCGACGGTTCACACCCCGACGCCGAAATCGTAGGGGCGACCCTTGCGGTCGCCCGGCAAGGGGATCCGTGCCTCGGGCGGGCGCTAGGCCCGCCCTACGAGTGACATCCATCGAGAATCAAGCTATCTTTAACCCAACTCCTCATCCCAAAGTCGAAGCTTCACCACGGGGGGACCGTTCGAAGGGAGAGCCTATGAAATCACTCATTTTTGCCCTTTCTCTGATCTTGCTTGGCAGCGCCCAGGTCCAGGCTCAGGTCTATGTCGGCGACAGCTACGACAGCAACTCGGCCCCGCCGACCGTTTATTACCGCAACGGCAAGCCCTACGTTCCAGGTTACGGAAACAATTCCAATACGCCCCGCGGCCAAGCCAACACCGTCGAGGTCGGCCGGCCCTACCCTTATTACTATGGCTATCCCGGCTACGGTTACGGCTATGGTCCTTATAATGACGGCAACACCGTCGTCGTGGGACAGCCCTATTATGGCGGCTACGGCTATGGCTACGGCCCCTACAACGACGGGAATACCGTCGTCGTCGGGCAACCCTACTATGGCTACGGCTATTTCGGTTACTGATCGGTTACAAATCGGCCGAGCGATTCGTTGACAGCTCCGGGAGCCGGGGATATGGCTGCCGGCAGTGGCGGACAACCTCGATTTATCCATCCAAAATCTATTGGGCGACCGGGGAAGGCTTAGCTCCAAGGAAAAGCTCTTCGGCGAGGCGTCTTATCGCGTTTACTACCGGGTGAAAACCGACTCCGGCCAAAGCTTCATCCTCATGCAGATGCCGCCGGGGAAGCAAAGCGTCTCCGAGGAGATCACCAATTACAAGGGGCCCAAGCTCGAGCCGCCCTTCCTCAACGTCGCCCGTTACCTCCAAAAAGTCGGGCTGCCCTCGCCCCAGGTTCTGGCCACCGACCTCGAAAGTGGCCTCATCCTCCTCCAGGATTTGGGCGACAAAACCCTGGAAAAGCTTCTGCCCAACTGCAATCCCGCGATGCGGGATTTTTTTTACAAGCAAGCCATCGACCTGATGGTCGAGCTGCAGAAGGCCGGCAGCGAGCGGCCCGATCCCGAGTGCCTCGCCTTCCAACGGAGCTTCGATCTCCCGCTGCTGCTCTGGGAGTTCGAGCACTTCATCGAGTACGGGATTGAGGATCGCTTCGCCAAGAAGCTGCCGCAAAAAGAGCGCAAGTGGCTGATGGAAGCCGGCCATCGTCTGGTCGAAGGCCTGGTTCGGCTGCCTTACGGGCTGACCCACCGCGACTTCCAGAGCCGTAACCTGATGCTCCACGAATACCGCTTTCACCTGATCGATTTTCAAGACGCCCTGCTCGGCCCGGCGGCCTACGACATGGTGGCTTTGCTGCGCGACTCCTATGTCCAGCTTCCGATGGAAGAGGTCGTGGGGCTGATCGATTATTATCTCGGCCAACGCCAGAAGGCCGGCTTGCCCGAGCTGAAGCGCGAGGACTTTCTGCGCCAGTTCCACCAAGTCACCCTGCAGCGCAAGTTGAAGGACGCCGGCCGCTTCCAATTCATCAAGACGGTGAAGGGCAACCCCAACTTCCTGCCCCACGTCCCGGCCTCCTTGGCCTACGTCAAAGAGGCCTTCGCCGCTCTGCCCGAATTCAACGGCCTCGCCGAAGCGCTGGCCAAACACGTCCCGGAGCTGCAATAGTCCGCTGAATGTCGTCGTTGCCGAAACAAGCCATCGTCCTCGCCGCCGGGCTAGGCACCCGGTTGCGGCCTTTGACCCTGCGAATTCCCAAACCGGCCCTGCCGGTCGGCGGCGCGCCGATCCTGCTCTACAATTTATTCCTCCTCAAGGAGGCCGGAGTCGACCGGATCACGCTCAATCTCCATCACCGGCCCGAAGTCATCCGACGCCTGCTCGACAAAGGCCGCCCTCTGGGCTTGAAGCTGGGCTACAGCTATGAGCCCAAGATTCTCGGCACCGCCGGCGGCATCGCCCAAGCCCTCGACGGATTGGACGGCTCGCCGACCTTCATCTTGAACGGCGACATCCTGATGGATCTGGATTTGAAAGCGATGGCAGCCGAGCATTTTCGGGTTGGAGCCCAGGCGACACTGGCTTGCGTCGGAAAGGAAAAAGCTCCGGTCACAAGCTTTGTCGAATACGACAAGCTCGGGCGGATTTGGCGAATCGCCGGGAATCCCGCCCGTATAGCAAAATCATCTCCCCCCTTTGAAAAAGGGGGGTCGGGGGGGATTTCTCCCAAGTCCGGTCCAAAGCTGACTTCCGCCATCTTCAGCGGCGCCCATCTACTCGATCCCAAGCTCTTCGCCGACTATCCCCGCGGCCGCTTCGGTTGCATCATCCGCCAAGTCTATCAGCCGGCCTTGGAGCGCGGCGAAAGGCTGCAGGCCTATTCTCACCGAGACGCCTGGTGGGACTTGGGAACCCTGGAAGAGCTGGCGCGGGTCGATGCCGCCCTCTGGCGGCGCGACTACCCACCGGCCGTCCTGCGGCTGTGGCAAGAGGTGCGTCGCTGGTCCCGGAATTTGCTTTGAGCGAGAGGCTTACTCCACCGCCCGCAAGGTGGGATTGGCTTCCTTGCGGTGCAGGACCACACAGTTCCTGCCTTCGGCCTTGGCTTGATAGAGCGCCATGTCGGCGTGATTGAGGATTTCTTCCGGCGAGTCTTTTTCGAACTCCAATTCGGCGGCGCCGATGCTGACCGTCACCTGCTGGCTCGGCGGCCGACCCTGCTTCAAATGGAGCTTCTCGACGATGTCTTTGAGCTTGAAGGCGACGATCCGGGCCTCCTCCACCGCGGTGTTGGGCAAGACCACCGAAAACTCTTCGCCGCCATAGCGGGCCACGGTGTCAACCTCGCGGAGATTGTCGGCCAGCGCCGCCGCCAAGTCGGAGAGGACATGATCGCCCTCGAGGTGGCCGAAGGTGTCGTTGAAGCGCTTGAAGTAATCGACGTCGATCATCAAGAGCGAGAGCGGCCGGCGGAAGCGCTTGGCCCGCTTGACCTCCATCTCCAGGATTTTTTGGAAATGGCGGCGGTTGTAGACCTTGGTCAGGTCGTCGATCAGCGTCATCTCCTTGGTCTTGGCGTAGAGCCGCGCGTTTTCCAAGGCGATCGCCACTTGGCCGGCCACCGTCGTGAGCAGCCGGATCTCGCCCTCGCTGAAGGCATCGATCTCTTGGCGCGAAAAATTGATCGCGCCGAGGATCAAGCCCTTGGCGACGATGGGCAAACAGAGAAAGGAGCCGTCCTCGACCTTGGCGCCCTTGTAATGCATGTAGGCCGGATCCTTCGAAGTGTCCGGGATGTAGATCGGCTGGCGGGATTTGGCCGCCCGGCCGCTGATCCCCTCGCCCAGATCGAAGGTCAGCTCCCGGACTTGATCGTTGCGCTTGAAGCCGCGGGCCGCCTTGACCTCCATCTTTTGGGTTTCCTCGTCGAGGAGGAGGATCGCGAAATCCTGGATGCCGATATTGCGGACGATGACGTCGCAAAGCAAATTGCAGAGCTCCTCGGGATCGATGCTGCCGGTCAGGGCTTGGGAAATATTGTAGAGCACCGAGAGCTCGTTCATCCGGTCTTCGAGCTTGCGGTTGGTCGAGGTGATGATCTCGGCTTTCTCCTCGAGCATCGCCTTGAACTTCAGCTCCTCTTGCATCGCGGTGATTTTTCGCTCGGTCTCGAGCTTCAAGCCCTCGAGGTCGTGGATCTTCCCGAGCATGGCGTTGAACTGGGTGGCCACCTGGCCGATCTCGTCCTCGGTGTCGACCCGGGCCTTGACCTTGAGGTCGCCGGACTCGGCTTGGCGGATCGCCGCCATCAGGCGGCTCAAGGGCCGGTGCAGAAAAAGATTGGTCGAAATCGCGATCATCAGGATCGAGAAGGCCGCGATCACCACCGCCAAGGCAAAGAGGACCTGGAGCATCGTGAACTTGCTGATCAGCGGCACCTGGACCATCGCGAGGACGCCGAGGAGGAGCATCACGACGACGAAAATCGAGGCCCCGGTCACGACGCCGATCTTTAAGCCCAGATTTTCTTTGAGATTTTCCCGCAAAGCGGCGAAAAACTTCATAATAAGGCTGAATGATAGGAAGATAGCCGCAGCGTGTCAAGATAGCGAAATGAAGCATTTCCACCATTTGGAACAAATCGGATCGACCCAGGAAACAGCCATGGCGGCCGGCCGGGAGGGGGCCCCCTCGGGCTCGCTTTGGCTGGCCGACAGCCAAAGCGCGGGCAAAGGCCGCTTGGGCCGGCATTGGGAATCCAAGCCCGGCCTGGGTCTTTATTTCTCCCTTTTGCTGCGGCCGGCGATGCGGGCGGCCATGGCGCCGCTGACAACCTTGGCGGTCGGCCTGGGGCTGGCCGAAGCCCTTCGCGGCCAGGGTCTGCAGGATCTGATCGTGAAGTGGCCCAACGACCTTTTGGTCGGCGGCCGCAAGCTCGGCGGCGTCCTGACCGAAATGGTCCACCGTGGCGAAGCCGTCGATTTTTTGGTGATCGGCGTCGGGATCAACGTGGCTCACGAGATGACGGATTTCAGCCCCGAGCTCCAAGGCAGCGCAACCTCGCTGCGCCAAGCCCAAGGCCGAAACTGGGATCGCTTCGAGCTGCTCGAAATTCTCCAACCTGCGATCGTGTCGGCCGTCGACCGGCTGCTCGACCAAGGTCCGGCCGAGCTCTGCCGGCTCTGGGAAGAGCGATCGGGGATGGCCGGAAGGACCGTGGCTTACGCCGGTGACAAGGGCCTGGCCCGGGCGGGCCGAGTCTTGGGCCTCGATCCCGAGGGCCGGCTGCGGGTCGGTCACGCCGACGGCAGCGTCGCGGAATTGATTGCCGAGGACACCACCCTACTGTAGAGGAATCGGCATGATGGGGCGTTTGCAGGGTTTTCGCCGTGAGCGCCGGAAAAATCGCAAGGCCCGGCTTTTGCCGGGCCGCGCAACAAATTCGCAGAATTTGTGGAGTGTCAATGCTACTCGCCATCGACGTCGGCAACACCAACATGGTCATCGGGGTCTTCGAGGGGAAATCCCCGAACACCCAAAAGACGGGCTTCAAGGGCAAAGCCCGGCGCCTGCTCCAGCATTGGCGGATGGAGACCAAGAAGGAGCGGACCTCCGACGAGTTCGGCATCTTCTTCAAGGAGCTCTTCCAGTTCGCCGGCTTGGCGATGGACGAGGTCGAAGCGGTCATCATCTCCAACGTCGTGCCCCAGCTCGAGTTCAACCTCGAGCGGATGTGCGAACGCTACTTCAAGCTCAAGCCGCGCTTCGTCAACTCCAAGCTGAAGCTGCCCTTCAAGATCGGCCTCAAGACGCCGCAGGAAATCGGCGCCGACCGGCTGGTCAACAATGCCGCGGCCATCCTCAAGTACGGCAGCCCCTTGATCGTCGTCGACTTCGGCACCGCCACCACCTTCGACTTCATCGACAAGTCCAAGGTCTATCGCGGCGGCTGCATCTGCCCGGGCATCGCGATCTCCAACGAGGCCCTCTTCCAACACGCTTCCAAGCTGCCGCGGGTCGAGATCCGCAAGCCCAAGAAGATCGTCGGCACCGACACCGTCGAGAGCATCCAGGCCGGAATTTTCTACGGCTACGTCGGAATGGTGGATGAGATCGTTCGCGGCGTCGAGAAAGAGCGGAAATTGAAATGCAAGGTCGTCGCGACCGGCGGCTTCATCGGCCTGATCTCGCAGGCCAGCAAGACGATCAAGCACTACGATCCGTTTTTGACGCTGGATGGACTTCGACTGCTCTACGAAACGAACTTCTTAAAACGGTAATACGATTGTGCTCGAAGGGGCGCCGCGGCTGGGAACGAACGGGTCCTGTCCGGGCTGCACCCCCACCGTCCTCGCTTCGCTCCGGGCGGCGGGGGCCCCCGCCCGGCCACCCGTTCGTTCCCAGAAGTAGCTTGGCCACACTACGAATAAATTTTCTTTAATTCGGGATGGACGATTTCGCCTTCCCAGAGATTCACGGCCGAGCTCAGCTCGGGATCGGTGAGGAGGCGGCGTTCGCTAATTTCGGCGACTTGTAGGACATAAGGCAGGATGACCTTCGACAGGGCTTGAGAGGCGGTGCGCGAGACCAGCGCCGGCATGTTCGGCACCGCGTAGTGCCAAACGCCGTGGGCTTGGTAGACCGGCCGGGAATGGGAGGTCGGGCGGGTCGTTTCCGAGGCGCCGCCTTGGTCGACGGCGACGTCGACCAGGACGCTGCCCGGCGGCATGCCTTGGACCATGGATCGCCGAATCACCCGCGGCGCCCGGGCGCCTGGAACGTAGACTGCCCCGACCGCCAAATCAGCCTGACTCAGGGCCTTGGCAATCCGAACCGGGGTAGCGCCTTGCAAAACCAGGTTGGAATGGAGCCTGGCCCAATCCCGGAGCGGCTCCGGCCGGGAGTCGAAGACCGTCACCCGGGCGCCCAAGCCGGCGGCGGTTTCGGCCGCGGCCCGGCCGACGTTGCCTCCGCCGATCACGACCACCGAGGCCGGCGCCGAGAAATCGGTCGGCGAAAGCAGGACGCCGCGCCCCCCGCGGTCGCTTTGCAAAAAATGAGCGCCGATCGTGACGCTGAGCCGGCCGGCGATCTCGCTCATCGGCTTGAGCAGGGGCGTCGCGCCGTTTCGCTCCAAGGTTTCGAAAGCCAAGGCCTGGACTCCGCTCTTTTGGAGAGCCCGGGCGAGCCGCGGCGCCGCCGCGAGATGCAGATAGCAGAAAAGCCGCAGGCCATGGCGAAAGTAGCGATGCTCGGCCGGCAGCGGCTCCTTCACCTTCACGATCAGCTCCGAGCTCCCCCACAGGCGGGCGGCCGAGGGGACCATGGTCGCACCGGCCGCGCGATAATCGGCATCCGAGTAGCCGGCTCCGACTCCGGCCCGGCTCTGCACCAGGACCCGGTGACCTCGGCGGCGCAGCTGGGCGACCGCCCTGGGAAGCAAGGCCACCCGGCTTTCGCGGTCTTTCACTTCCCTGGGAATGCCGATGATCATCGCTTCATCGTAAAGAAGGGCCATCGATCCGGCAAGTCTTCCCCCCTTTGAAAAAGGGGGGTTGGGGGGATTTGGCAGTCGTTGCAAAACCAGTGGGTTCGATTTCGGGGGAAATTGGCTCAACGGCCAGCTAAAGAAGCGCTGGTGAAGCGGCGAACCTCGGTTCCCCCGAGGTTGACGGTCCACTCGCCTTCCATCCCACTGCGTTGGACCCGAACCAGGCCGCTGGGCGTCACGTTGCCCAAGTCCCGGACGATGGCGCCGGCGAGATCGATTTCGGCGCCCAGATCCGCCCGGTAGGGCAGGAGCACCAGCCGGGTGCCCTCGGCGCCGCGATCGATAAAGGCGATCTGATCGTTGTCGCGATCGACCTTGAGGCTGTAGGGCGAGGTGTAAGCCGAAAGATCGAAGGCATAAACCAGGGTCCGCTCGACGTAGCGGCCGTTCTCGCGGCCCATGAAATCATCGACCAAATAAATCTTTTTTTCGGCCGCCGCCAGAACGGCGAAGACGCTGCGGGTGAGGTCCCAGTTGCGCTCCACGATCGCCACTTCCAGCGGGACCGGCGAGCGAAAAATTTCCTTCGGCCGGTTGCTGAAGATGAACTCCAAGCTGCTCGACCCGGTCAAGATCCGATAACCCTCGGCATAGCGGCCGGCCATCGCGAACTGACTCCCCCAAGTGTCGACCGAGACCACTCCCTGAAGACCCTGGTAGACCACCATGTCCTCCTCAAGCCCCATCGAGCTGACGCAGCTCGAGCCGAAATTGCCCCAAGAGACCTTGGAGATCAGATAAATCTTGGAATCGCTCTCCGGCAGCGCATTGCCGTTCAAGGTGACGTAGATGTCATCGCCCAAATCGTCGGCGCTGAGCGGCTCGCTAGGGAAGACGATTCGCTTGACGATCTGGCCCGGGACGGCATCCACGTTGACGACGTAGATCGAACGACGAATCCCGACCAGGATGTAATTGTGCGGCACCGCCGAAGCGTCGTGCTTCTTCACCGGTCGGATGAAGCGGATGTCGTCTTGGCCGCAGCCCGGAAAGGAAACCACTGTTTCCGGCGCATCCGAGCCCGCCGCCAGGCGCTTGACCTCACAACGGGTCGCAACACTGCGGTCGGCGCTTAACTCGGCGCCGGTGTCGGCGGGGGCGCCGCAGAAGGCGCCCTCGGGATTGCGCTCCGGGAGGAGCACCGCAGCCATGGCGACCTCTTCCCGAACCGAGAATTGCGGCTCTTGAGCCAAATTCGGTTGGGAAGCGAAAGTCGCCGCCGGCGATTCGAAGGCGGGAGCCTCGGGGGCCGGCGCGGCCTGAGCCTCCGAGAAAAACAAGGCGGTCCAGCGGAAGCCGATTTTCTTGGCGGGCGCCGGCCGGCTCGAAAACCAAATATTGCCGTCGGAGTCGACCGTCATGTTCTTCATCGTCCCGGTCGAGCCGCTGACCGAGCCGAGCTCCTCGGGAACCTTCAGGAGCAGTCGAGCGCCGCCCACTTGAATCTGGATGACCTCGTCCTTGCTCGCCTCGACGGTCGCGCTGAAGGCCCCGGTTCCATCGGCGTTGACGATGATGGAAAAACCGGCGGCGTGGGCGGTGCCCAAGAAAAGCGATTGAAGCTTGCTACCCCAAGAGGCGAAACCGGCCGGATGGACGCTGACCGTCACCCGGGAATAAGGCGGAACGGCGCCGGCCGAGCCGCGGCACTCGACGTTGGGACCGGCGATGTTTTCGCAGACGATGAGGTTCTTATTGATCGTGACCGGCGAAGGCAACGAAACCGGTCCGGCGGCGTAGTTGCCGCCGCCAACCGGACCGCCGACCGAGGCCGAACCGTCGAGCGGCCCGGCTCCGGGACCGGAACCGGCGCAAGCCAACAAGCTCAACAAAAGCAGGGATTGAAGAAGGATTTGCCGGACAGACATACACCGACGCGGTGTGCCCGGCCGCGTTTCGCTATTAAGTATTTATCGCTCGGGAGCGACCTGAAGTTGTGCTAAGAAAGACTGCCATGTCCTCTAGGAGAACTCCATGAAAATATTAATTATTTTGACCGCCTTGGCGAGCCTGGCCCTGCCCTTTTCCAGCCCGGCGGCCGAGACCGATCGGCTGGCCGCGGCGGCCCGGGCCATTTCGGTCTACCCGGCCGACATCCGGCAGGCGACCCAGACAACCCTGAGCCACCCTTCGACCCTGGTGCAAATCGGCCAAATTCTCGCCAAAAGCCGGGCCGACTTTCAGGCGATCAGCTCCAGACTGAACCCCGATCTCCAGAAAAAACTTTGGCAAGTCGTCCGTTACCCCCGCCTGCTCCGGAGCTTAACGGCCCTGGGGCCGAACGGCGACAACGCCTCTTTGATTTCGAACTATCCCAAGGAAACTCAGGCGGCCGCCAAGGAGTTGGCAAAAAGCCATTTCGATATCCTGAGCCAGAGCACCGAGATCCTTAAGCAAGCTCTCGGCCAAATGGCTTCGGCCATTCAAGGCCTGCCGGCGGCGACCCAGTCGGCCTTCCGAAGCGTCGCCGTTCACTCCGCCATATTCCAGGTATTGAACGAAGCGCTGGGGCTGTCGAAAACCGATCCCCAAAGCTTCAAGAAAAATCCCCAAGCCCTCACCCAAGAGGCGCAAAAATTGTCGGGGCTCATCGCCACCGCCGCACCGGCCACGCCGCCCAAGACGATTCAAGCCGTCGCCGGCGACGATCCCGAAGCCGTGGCCGCTCTGAGCAAGGCCAATCAAGAATTCAGGGCTAAAAACGACGAACAGCTGGATCAAGTGCCTTATTCCAAGGATGCGACCCAAGTGAATGTCGGCTATACGCCAAACTCGGCGCTTTACTCGCCCATCGGCTGGGCCTATCCCGTTTGGTTTGGCTGGCCGGCCTGGGATCCCTTCCCCTATTTTTAATCCAGCGGGAAATTATTTAGGACAAGCCTTGGTCGCGCCCGAAGCGCAGTCCTCTTGCCACGTCGTCGGCGAGGTCTGGCGTTTTTCGGCTCGGACACAATCGGGATCGGTGCTGCCATCGGGGCAATACTTTTGAGTGTTGGCCGGGCCCTGGTCGGTCCGCTGGCTCACGCCGCTTCCACCGACCGGATCGCCGACGGCCGGACCATCGTCTTGATGGATGTGGGTGGTGGGAACGCCGCCCTCGCTGGTGGTGGTGATCGTCTTGGTGAGCGGCTTGGCCCCAGCGGCGGCTGAAATAAAAACCAGGGCCGCGGCCAGCAGCGATGTCAGGATGCTTTTCATGGATTCTCCTCCTTTAAATTTTCAAGAACGGCCAGGGTCACGCTGGCCTTGGCGACCAAGGCCTCGCCCTCGCCGTCCCGGCAAAAAACTTCCGACTCGACAAAGCTGAGCCGAGCGCCGGCCTTAAGCACTTGGGCCCGGCAACGCAGAGCCCGGCCTTGGGCCGGTCGCAGCAAATTGACCTTGAACTCGACCGTCAAAACGTATTGCGAGGGCTTGAGCAAGGTCGTCGCGGCGCCGCCGGCGCTATGGTCGGCCATGGTGGCCAAAACACCGGCATGGACCAAGCGGTTCTGCTGCTTGTGGTAGTTTTGAATTTCGAGATGGGTTTCGCAATAGCCGGCGCCGACTTCACCCGGCTTGAGGCCCAAGTTCTGAATGAAGGCGGCCTTCTGGAAGAGTCGGTCGAGGCGTTGGCGCCATTCGGGGTCGAGAAACTCCATGGCCATTTCTAGCACGGCCGGGCGAAATTAAGGAGTCCTTTGATAGGCCGCCGGATTGCCCTTGTCGAAGGTCTCGATTTGAGTCCCCTGGGTGTTGACCAGCCAGGGGACCGCCTCGTCTTCGACTTCGGCATTGTCCGGCGCCGGCGGGGCCGGCGGCGGATCCACCGGCGCCGTGTAGACTCGGGCGGCGATGGGAGCTTGGGGGGCCGACTCCGGCGAAGGCGCCGACTCCGGCAAAGTCGAGGCCGGCGGCGCTTCTTGGAGGGCTTGATAGACTTCGTCGGAAATCCTCACCAAGGCGCTGGGCACGACATTGCCCAGCTCCTGGAACTTGGCGGCCGCCAAATCGAGCTGGACGCCGTCGGTGAAACGCAGGGGCACGACCGCCATCCGAGCTCCAGCCGGACCGTGATCGAGGAAGGCGATCCGCATCAGGTCTCGATCCACCGCCAAGCTGTAAGGCGCGACGTAAGCCGACAAATCAAAACTGTAAACCTGGGTCCGGCTAAAAGAGGAATCGTCGAGCGAATTCTCGTCCTCGATGATGTGGAGCTTTTTTTCCTCCGAGGAAAGCACGGCAAAGTAGGTCCGAACGATGCCTTTGTCGGAGAAACCGAAATTCCCGGTCACGACCGCCGCCTCCAGCCGATGGACCGAACGAAAGATCTCCTTGGGGCCGATCTTGAATTGATCGCCCGATGAAAGGGCGCCGGTCAGGACGCGGTAATCCCCGGTAAAGCGGCCGACCGAGACGAATTGACTGCCCCAGGTGTCGCTCGACACCACTTCCTGGATTCCCTGATAGACCGCTAGTTTCCCCGGCAAACTTTCGCCGAGGACGCAGGCCGGTTGAAAGCCTTCGCTGCCCGGCCCGCTGATGCGAAAAAGGCTCAAGGCGGCGGCTTCGGCGCCGCCGACCGTGACGTAAAGATGACCGCCCATCGGTGATCCGCCGAGCACCGGGGCCGGAAAGCGGATCCGCTGCGTCACCTTGGGCGGAACCGCTTCGAGGTCCACCACATAAACCGAATCCCGAACGCCGGCCAAAACCCAACGATCGTTGCCTTCCCAAGGTCGGATGAAACGAACGTCGGCCTGAGTGCAGCCCTCGAAAGAGGCGACGGTTTCAGGAGAGTCGGCTCCGGGCGGCAGCCGCTTGATCTCGCAGCGCGAGCTTGGCTCGCCGGCCGGCGCGACCGGCGGAACGGTGCCCGGGCAGCTGGCCGCGATCTCGGAGATCGAGCTCGAGGGCGAGGCGGTCTCGGCATGGGCTTCCGAAATGAAAAGCTTGGCCAGCGAAAAACGCGAGGCCGGCTTGGCCGGCGGCAGCACTCCCGAAAACCAGACGCTGCCCTTCGAGTCGACGGTCATGTTTTTCATGAGTCCCATGACGCCGCTCACGCTCTCGCCTTCTTGGGGGACGGTCAGGACCAGCCGCGAAGCCGCGCTGCGAATCTCGATGGCTTGGCCCGGGCCCGCGCCGACCGCGGCCTGAAAGAAGCCGTTGGCGTCGGCGCTGACGATGGCCGACAAGGGAGCGGCGTGGGCCACTCCGAGGAACAGGCCTTCGAAGAAATTTTTGGAGAAACCCGGCGCGTGAACGCTGAGCTGGACCTTGGCGTGGGGCGAAACCCGGCCCCGGCAACGGACGTCGGGCCCGGCGATGTTCTCGCAAACGATGAGATCTTTGTTAACGGTGACGGGAGTGGAGAGCGAAACCGGGCCGGCGGCGTAGTTTCCACCGCCCATTCCGCAAGACGCCAGAAAAGCAATGATCAATGAAGGAAGTAATGTGCCCCTCAAGGACATGCGATGACACGGTGTGCCCAACCGTGGCCCCTATTTCCTGTTCAAGCTTATCGTAAGGCCTCGCGCCGCAGTTGCTAAAGTCAAATTTTCGGCGACCCGCCCCCAAACTCAAGAAACCCCGCCTCGGGCCGAGGCGGGGTTTGGAGATCCTGCCGTTGCCGGCGAAATCCTAAGTCTGTTCCAGCGTGTAGACGAGGGTCGCGGGGATGTCCGTCGACACCGAGTCGTTGTCGAAATCCCGGCTGGAATCGTAAATATAAATCACCAAGACCCCGTCGATCAGGCTGAAAACGATGGTTTGGGGCTCGTCCTCGACGGTGAGGGTCAAATGAAAATTGTCGTCGAGCGTGTAGGAAGCCTCGAAGTTGTCCTCGCCGCCGCCTTCAAAAGTGTTGAAGACCTGCAAAACGCCTTCCTGGGTGAAGACGACACGCAGGGCCGCGCCGTTCTGCAGCAGGCTTTCGGCGAGGAAAAAATCTTCATTGCTGAAAGCCGTCCCCAGGACCGCGTTCCACTCGCCGGTCAAGTCGGCGCCGGTGATGGCCTGCTCGTATTTCTGCATTTCGAATTCGGTGATGCTGTAAGTCGCCGACTCGTCGCCCAAAATTAATGGGGCCCCGCTGCTTTGGCTGCCCTGGAAGGAAACCTCGCCTTCGGCCGATTCGCTCAAGGTTCCGGTGATGGTCCGGACATTGCCGTCGCCGTCGGCGAAGATGAGGCTCAGATTGTTGCCGTCCTGCTCCCAAGTCCCGGTGAAGGGCGAGGCGGCCGGCGGCTCGCTTGGCGTCTGACCGGCGCCGCTGAGGCTGCCGTCGGCGTTAAGCACGAAATAGATGCTGAGGCCGATCGCCGAGCCTTCGACGAAGTCGCCGGCGTCGGCGTCGTTGGTCGCCACGAAGCCGCTCACGAAATAGTCGCCGGCCGCCAAGACCGAAGGGCTGGGGGTCGGAGAGGGACTCGGATCGGGTTCGTTGCCGTTGCCGCTCCCGCAAGCCACTGAAATTGCCATCAATAGGGCCAGGGCCGCGAAGCGCCCTGCCTTAGCCAAAGCCGATGCAGCTGTCATTGGACTCTCCTTATTTTTGTTTGAACCGAGGTGGAGTGCCCCCGTACTCCCTTCGATAGCAAGGATGATGCCACAAAATTTTCCGAATTTTTAAAGGAAATTTTTAAAACGGCTCATTTCATTCTGAGAAGGAAAGGAAGCCCTGTCAAAGGAATGACGCTTGGCCGATTTTATTCAGCCAAAGGCGACTGGCCGTCGCGGATGAACTTGGCCTGGAAGCCGTTGCCGTCGACGTCGACGAAGATGGGGTTGGTGAAGGCGAAGGGACGAATGCCGCCGATCGCCACCGGGTTGTTGTCCAGGGTATCGAGGAAAGTGGCTTGCTCCACGGTCGGATCGGCCCCCTTCGTCACGTAGGGAAAGAGCGAGCGCACGCCATTGGAGCCCCGGACCACCACGACGATCCAAGTGTCCTCGCTGAAATTGAAGCTGCGCGAGAGCGTCGCCTTGCGGGCGCCGCCGCTGACGGTTTGATTGAGCGCGGCGTCGCCGCCGCCGCCGCGGGCGAACTGGAAGAGCGGCGTCATCATATACATCTGGGTGTGGTCGCGGCTGTTGGCGTGGTAATCCTTGGCCGAAAGATCGGTCAGCTCGGGCACCAACTTTCCTTCGGCGTCCTTGGCCGGAACCGGCACGGTGTTGGCGAAGATGTCGACCCGGTCCCAGTCGAAGAATTCATTGCTCTGGATCTCGAGCTCGAGGGTGACGTTGCCGCCGGCGATCGTGCCGCCGACGCTGACACCGCCGGGGTTCTCGGCCGAATGAACCTTGGCCTTGACGAAGATGCCGTTGCTTGCCACGCTGCGATGGGCGTTGACGTTGACCGCGATCTCCTCCTTGTCGATGGCTTGGTAGGAAGAGCCGACACCGTCGCGGGGATCGGTCGAAGACAGAACGTAGTTGCGGGGCGTTCCCATCGGCTCGCGGACTTGGGTGTGACTGTCGCTATTGGTGGTCGCGGTCGCGAGCAAGCCCAGGTTGAGCATGTTGAAGTAGACCGGCAGCGCGGTCTGCATCAAATGATCGAGGGTGTCGGGATAGGCGCCGATGGTCAGCTCCAGCGCGGTGAAATTCTTGGTGAAGAGCCCGCTGGTGCCCAAGGGAAAAGGCCCTTGGAAGCCGCCGCCCTCGTTGGTGTTGGCCGTCATCCGGAAATTGACCGGATCGGCATAGCTCGAAAGCGGCTCGACCTCGTCGAAGGCGGTGGTGGTCACTAGGCCGATGATCGAGAAATTGCCGGTGGCCTTATCGAGGATGTGGTTGATCGTGATGACCTGAGTGCCGGGATTGGCCTCGTCAACGCCTTGAACGATCTGATCCATGGTCTGGACCATGTCATGATCCGAAGTCGGCAGGTCGTCGTTGGACGCGACATAGGTGTAATCGTAAGCCCCGCCGGTCGTCGAGCTGGGATCGGGGGTCAAGGGGAAAACCCCAAAGTGGCCGAAGGCCAAGGCCGTGAGCTCGTCGCCGACCATTGAGGTCACCATCCCGGAATAACCGAGCTTCTCGATGACCGGACCGTAATCGGTGACGTAGTCGTGGTCCGAGGAAACCAAGATATCCATGCCTTCGGCCAGCGAAGCCCGGACCCGCGACTCCAAGCCCCAAGCCGAGTCGGCGCTCTTGATGCCGTGCAGGTGGAAGTCGGCCGCGACGTAGCCCGAGGTGTCGACGACCTTGCTCAGCTCGGCGTTGACGTCGACGTTGCCGCCGGCCGGAACGGTCACCCGCTGGTGAAAGACCGAGTATTCCGGCCCCCGGGTGACGTAGATCTCGTACTCACCGGGCTCCAAACGAAATTGGTTGCCGCCCATCACCCGGTGATGCCCGGCCGGTGCGAGATTGCCGGCGGGGTCGATGTAGAGCAGGTCGACGATGCCGTAAGGCCGCTCTTCCAAATTGACGTCGCCGTAGACACCGTTCACGCCCGAAGCCGGCAGCGGCATGGCATGAATCGGGCTGGGCTCGAAGCCGACGACCGTAACTCGGGCCGGGATCGGCGAGCCGCTATCGCTGGCGGTGACGGTGACGCTGCCGCTTTGGCCCAGCGTGCATTCGACGCCGGTGATCGTCTTGGCCGCGGTGTCGACGCTGCCGCCGCTGCACTTGCCGGCCTTGGGACCGCCGGCGAAGACGTAGCCTTCCTTGTAAACCTGAAGGGTGTAAGTCCCGCTGCCGAAAACCTTGTCCTTGACGTCGTTGCCGCTGGAGAGGTCGGCCGTGAAGCTGCCGTCGGCCGCCGACATCGCGACGGTGGCCGGGAGATGAGTCGCCGGACTCTCGTCGCCGGTGTCGAGCACCACGACCCGGGCCTTGGCCACCGGCTGGCCGTTGGAATCGACGACTCGCCCGCTCAGCCGCAGCTTGGCCACGCCCAGAGCGCTGTAACCGGCATCGATGACGCTGGCGACGTCGCCCTTCCCCACCGCGAAATAACGGGTGATGGTGCGGGTGCCGGGCTGAACTTCGAACTTGATCTTGGGCTCGCCGCCGCCGATCGGCAGGACATCCAAGAGAGCCTCGCCCAAGACCATCGGCGTGACGCCGGAGACGGTCAACGAGGTCGAGGTGTTGATCGTGCCGTCCTCCTTGAGGAACTGGACCGGATTGTAGAAGTAGCCGTAGCTCACGCCGACATCGTCCTGCATGCCCTGATAGATGAGGGCGGCGGCCGGCTCGACTTGCGGCGTCTTGACGAAGCCCTTCTTGGGCACGAAGGGCTCGAGGGTGCCGGAGCCGTTCACCCAGTCGCCGACCGGCATCTTCACCGGCACTTCGCCGTCGTTTTGGAAACGAGTCTCGATGATGACGTAATCGGCGTCGGGCTTGAGGCTGTATTCGGTCACGACGACCGGATTCAGGCCGCGCAGCTCGGGGACGTTCTTGAACGGGTTGTAGATGTCGTCGAAGCGGGTTGCGAAACCGAGGTCGACGCCGACCACGGTCTTGGCGAAGGGAACGATGATATTGGTCTGAATGTAGTCATAGACGTCGAGCACGCCGGTGGCCCGAACCACCACCGGGCCGCCGCCGAAGTCGGCGTTGACGATCTCGAGCCGCTGGTAGTTGACGGTCCAGGAAAGGTTGACCAGCGGGAAAATCGTGCCGAATTGATCCTGGCCCGGCTCGGCCTCGGGACGAAAACGGTCGGCGTCCAGGATGTTGCCGCCGAAGAGGCCCACGCCGGTGTTGCGAGTCGGCTTTTGCAAGATGACGCGGATCTTGTCGTTCTGGAGAAGGACGTCGCCGTTCTGGCCTTGGGCCAGCGGGCCGCCGATCAGGAACTTCTCGTCGTTGACGATGCCGGCGCCGCGAAAGCTGTCGGGCGTGCCGCTGACGTTGGGGCCGAAAACGCCGGGCTCGATGTTGAAGCCGCCCTCGGAGCCACCCCCGCAGGCCGCCAGCGAACAAAGCCCGGCCACTGCGAAAAACTTCAGCGATTTAGCGATTTTCCCGAACATACCGCCACGACTCCTGCACCAAACCCCTACCATTAATATATCGGCTTTGGCTCCGCTATGTTGTGGAAATGTGGGTTTTTGTTCCATCCGCCGTGGTGGTCCCGCTCATAGCGCTGGCTCATCAGGGCTTGGGCCCGAGGATCGGGGCTGTCCATGAGCATGAAAAATGCTGCGCCGCGTAATTTTTCCGAGGAACTGTCGAGCAAGGGCAAAATCCTGGGAACGGCTTCGGTGCTGCCCATTCGGCCCAAGGCGAGGATCGCCTCGGCTTGGATCGACTCCTCGGCTCCGCCGATCTGCCCGATCAGGAGCCGCTCGTAGGCCGGCGTCTTCTTCTCCGCCATTTTTTGGATGGCTTCACGCTTGGCTTCGAAAGCCGAGCTGCCGGCCAGGAGGTCGGAGAAGAAGGCGGCGGCTTCGGCGTCCCGCTTGGCGGCGATCAGCGATAGGGCCTGGGCTTGGCCCCGAGCGTCGGCGCCCCGGTAATCTTCGGCCAAGGCGGACACGGGACGGGGCTGGCCCTTCCGTTCCAAGGCCCGAATGGCTTCCCACTTCGCCGGCGAGCTGGGACCGGCGGCCAGCTTGAGCAGAGCTTGGCTCGAGGCGGCGTTGTTGGCCTTCTCCATAATTCCCACCGCCGCGGCGGCCAATGGAGCATCGGCGCCTTGAGCCAGCGCGGTCAGGCTCTGGGCTTCCTCGCCGGTGAGCGGCAGCGGCCCCCGCCGAGCCAAGAGCAGGACCGCTTCGCGCCGCATGGGATTGGCGGCATCGGAGAGGAGCTTCAAGAGGACGGCATTTCGCTCGGCCCCGGCGGCCGCCAAATAAGCCTGAGCCGTGGGAATCGCCGCCGCCGGCCAAACGCCGCGCTTGCCGCCGAAGCTCCGCCAAACGTAGCCCCGGGAGCGGAATTCGCGGTAAGCGGTGAAGTCGGGAACCGGCGCCAGCAGCACCAAAACCTCTTCCTTCCCGCCGAAGGCCGGTTTCTGCCCCGGAACCAGGACTTCCTCGGCGACCTTGAAGCGGTCGCCCGAAAATTCTCCACGGAGCGGCGAGATTTTCTTCAGCTCATGCAGGTAAAAGGGCCGGTTCGGCGCCGGCGCCTCGGTCGAAGCCCATTTGGCGGCGGCGACGATCGGCGCGCTTTCGAGAAGCAGAAAAAAATTGTCCGGATCGGCCGAAGCCAGGAAGGCCCGGGCCGGGCTTCCAAGGAAAGCCAGCAGGAGCGGGAGGAGAAGGCGGAGCGCGAGTTTCATGACTTCATTCTATCACGTCGATGCTAAATCTCCCCCCTTTGAAAAAGGGGGGCAAGGGGGGATTTGAAAGCCCTTGCAAAACTAATGGGGTTCGGTTTTTTTCAAAGGGGGAAATCATCGGGGACGTCGATAGCACAGCAAAAAAAAGCGGGGCAAACTCCCGGTTGCCCCGCTCCGTCGGATGACGCATCGGAAAAATCAGCTATTTTGCACTTCGACCTGGATCTCTTTGGGCTTGGCCTCCGGTTTCTTCGGGATGACCAGCTCAAGGATGCCGTCCTTCATCGTCGCCCGGATCTTCTCGGTGTCGACGGTGTTGGGCAGGGTGAAAGAGCGCAGAAAGCTGCCGTAGTTCCGCTCCACCCGGTAGAAGTTATCCTTCTTCTCCTCATTCTCGAATTTGCGCTCGCCGCGCAGGGTGAGCACGCCTTCGCGAACGTTGATCTTGACGTCTTCCTTTTTCAGGCCCGGAAGCTCGGCGTGGAGCCGGAGGGCCTCATTGTCCTCGTAGACGTCGACCGCCGGGGCCCATTCGGCCGCGGCTTCGTCCTCTTCGGGGGTGGCTCGGCTCAAGCCCCAGAACAATCGGTTGACCTCCTCGGGCAGGTTCCAAATGTCGGATAAAGGGCTGCGGTTTCGATGGCGGTATAATTGCAATCGAGTCATAAAATCCTCCTCATTTGATAAAGCCTAGTTTTTTTTCGGCTGTTTTTGAGATGAGTCCAAGGCCGGCGATGTCAAGAGGGGAACTTCCGCCTCCAGCTCCAAGATTTCCCGGAAGCGTCCGGGAAATGGTTGAAAACGGTAGAGCTTTTCGCGGCGCCAAAGCCCAACTTTATCGAAGAAAACCTCGCGGGCCTCGGGTCCCAGATGGCTGGAGGCACCCAGCAAAGAACGGAACAATACCGAGATCGTCGTGAGCATCCGGCGGGCCCCCTCGGGATCGGGATTGGATTTGAGCCGGGTCACGACATCCAGATAATATATTTGCAGCGCGCTCCACAATTCGACTCGGAACGATGCCGCTTCCTCGGCCTTGAGCTCCCGGCTCTGGGAGTAAATTCGGGCCAGGCCCGGGCCGCCCCGGATGGAATCCCAATGCGGGATTCCGCGAAGCTGCTCCAGATTTTTCCGTAAGTCCGCCAGCAAATCCGAATCGCCGGGCCGCTTTTCGAAAATTCCGTCGCGAGCGGCTTGGGAATGGATCGTCCTGGAATAGTTAAAAGCCAGCATCTGCTGGAAGGCTCCCGGCAGCCGCATGAGTTGGTCGGCCAAATCGCCGATCCGCAGGACGAATTCGGAGCGGACCTCCGGATGAACCGAGGGGACCAAGCTTTCGGTGACGTGAAGCAAAGGAAGGATCCGAGACCAATCCTTGGACTGGATCGCCTCGGGCATAAGGGCCAAATATTTTTCAGCCAGCTCTTGAGCTTCGGCGGAGCTAAGCCGTGCGATCAACTTGGAAATGTCTTTGGTGAGGCTTAGCTGGTAGCTTTTCTTGGCCTGGGGGCGCAGGAAGATTTGAATTTTCGCATCGACGGCTTCTTGGGGGCTGGGGACCGGCTTGGCCTTGGACTCCGGTTTGGCGACCGGGGCGGGGGCCATCGGCTTGATGGGCGCCGCCGGAACGGCCGGCGCGAGCTTTTCGGCAGCGGGCCCTTGGACCGGAACCGGCATCGGGCTGGGTGGCGGAGGCAGCGAAGGCAAAGCCGGCGCGGCCTCGATCAAGCTCGCAACGCCGAATTGAGCTTCAAGCTCGGCCAGGACCTTCTTGGCCATCGGGTTTTGCCGGGCCGAGTCGCGGAAAGCTTCGCCGATTTTCTCGCGCAGCCGCACCAAATCAAGGCCGCCGAAGTCCTCGGCCTTGATCCCCGGCTCCCAAGTCATCTCGAAAAGATCCTTCAGCTCCCACAGGGCGGCGTCGTGAGCCCGGCCCAGCCGGCCCATCTCTTCGACCGCCTGGAGCTCGCCGTAGAGCGCATCGGCGGCCAGGCCTCGAATCGAGGCTTCGGCCTTAGCCGAGTCGAGGATGGCCGATTTGGCGCCTTCGCTCCAACGGAGATGATTCGGCGGCGGCGAATCCAAGACCTCGAGCCGGGTCCATTCCGGCCGCCAGCGTTCCTTGCCGCCCTTCGGAACCTGGATTTCGAAATCGAAGCGATAGCCGGCCGGGTCGCCGAGCAAGATCCGGAATTGGCCGGAGCGAATTCGGCTGGTGGAAACTTCCAGCGCTCGCGCAGAGTCGGCCGGCTCGCCGAAGCGCCGAAGCCCGGCCTGCTTGATCTCGAGCTGGCCGCTGCGATTGCTGGTTTGACCGAGCAGCTCCAGCAGATCGCCGTTGGAAAGGTAGATTTGGTAGCGCAGCTGAATTCCGGATTCGCCGCGAAGCGAGCTGTGGGAAATCACCTCGGCGTGCTCGACCTTGACCCGCTCGAGCTTCGGCGGCTGGGAGGAAAAGTGCTCGGTGATGTCATTTTCCCCTTGCGGTTGATTGGGAGCCAGCTCCAAGCGGGCCAAGGCTCCGCTGCGGTCTTGGATGCTCTGGAGGTCGAGCAAGAGGCTCTTGGAACCGAACCGGACTCGGAAGCGTGCCGAAAAGCCCGCCACCTTTTCGACTTCGAGATAAGCCTGCTTGCCGTTGGGGCTGCGCCATTGGCCCCTCCCCTCCTCCAAGAGGCTCAGGTTTCCTTGGGCATCGGCCCGGATCTTCCAAGTCGCCTGGTCGAGATTGGGCAAGATCAGGCGAACTTGAAAATCCCGGCTGCCGCCGCTGGGGCTGCCGGCGAGGGTGAAAAGGCGGAGCGCCGAATCGAGATTGGAAACCGCCACGACTTGGCTGGAGGTGATTTTCCCTCGCGAGGAGGAAGCCTTGGCCGGGGGCGGCGGCGCTTCTTCGGGCAAAGCGGCCGGAAGAGGCGAATCGATCTTCAATCGTGGATCGAGGGCTTCGAAGTTTTCCCAAACCCGCTCACCGCGTGTCGCCTGCTCGAAAGCCTTCAGCCAGCCTAGGGCCAGCGGCGGAGTCAGTTCGGCGCCGAGCTGGGCCATCTCCAAGCTACGCTCCATCAAGTCGATGAGCCGGTCTTGCCAGAGCTCGCGGCCGGCTAAATCCCCATAAGCCCGATGGAAGTTTTCGGCCATTTGCCGCCAGGCCGGCATCCGTTGAGCGAAGAAATCCAAGGTGCGAAACACCAGGGCGTGTCCGGTGTCGCCGCTTTTTGGCGGCAGTCCCGGCTTCTCAATGGGCGCAGCCGGTTTGGCCGTGAAGCTGAGCTTGCCGTCCCGCGCGAGCCGCACGATCCGATTGTGATACTCCCATTCGGTCAGCTTGAGCGCCTGGACTTCGGCCAACTGGGTGAAAGCGTCCCAAGCCAATTCGGGGTTGCCTTGCTCCGGCCCGAAGCGGGTCAAGATATCGGCGAGGTTGGAGAGCTGGCGAGCCCGGCCGGCGCCGGTCCAGCGGCGGTCTTGGCGAATGTCCACCGCCATTTTTTCCGCCAGGTCGGCGATGGGACCCCAGCCGGCGCCGGCATTCTTCACCGCCCGCAGAGCTCGGCGAACCCGGATTTCGCTCGAGCTCACTTGAACCAAGGAGCCGGCCGGCGGCGCCGGCCGATCGCCGGAATGTCCATCCTCCCCGCTCATCATCATCGGGCTCGGCGCGAAGCCGGCCGGCGCCGGCTTTTCCGGAAAAAACCGAGGCCGATTGAGCGTCGCGGCTCGGTCTTGGATTCGAAAGTCGAGCTCGGCCGAACGCCGCGCGTGGCCCGGCCCCAGGAGCCTCTTCCCGAGCTGGGAACCCAGGCCGAGACTCAGCATCGAGGACAAAATGTCAGTCGCCGCGGTCTCGCCCCCGCGGGCTTGGCGCAGGCCGAGCTTTTCCTCGATCCGGTGGGCCGACCACAGGCCGGCGAACATCGCGGCTTGGCCCGTGGCGAAACGCAGGCCCGGCGCCACGGCTGGGCCCAAGGCGCGGCTCAAGCCCGATTGAGCCAAAGCTCCGCCGCTTTTGAGCAGGCCCAAGGTGATGGCGGCGCTGGAAAATTCCTGTCCCCAGGAAGCGGCTGGAGCCGCGCCGCCCAAGCCATGCAAGAAGCGCGAGGAGAGCGCGAAAGCCGGCACTTCGGAGAAATAGCCCAGCGAGGCGGCGCTGAGCCGGCCCGGCGCGCCCCGCATCCACCACAAGGGGCGGGAAGCCGCCGCGAAGCGCCCCAAGGCCGCGCCTTTGGCCAAGCTGTAGACCGAGCTGCCGGCCATCATCGGCAGGATCATCTTGTAATCGAAGGCATCGCGAGCCAGCCGGCTCAGATGAAATTCAACTCGGGCGCCGACCGCTCCCCGGCCCTCAACCGCATCGAGCCGAGCCTGGGCCTTGGCGCGAAGTCTCTCCGGCGCCTTGGCGACAGCCATGCCGTAGAGCGAGACCGCGGCCTCGAGCTTGTCGCGGCTTTCGAGCCGGCTCGCGAGGCGAAGCAAGCCGTCCCAGAAAAGCTCGGCATCGCGCTCGGCCTGGAGCGAATTCAGCTCCCGCCGCTCGGCCGGCGAGAGCGCAGGTAAATCTTGCGGCAAAACGGCGCCGTGCGCGGCGCCGCCTCGTATCGATTCCATGAAAAGCAACCTGAATTGTCACGGGGAATAGGTCGAAATAAGAACGGCCCAGACACATCCGTGCCCGAGCCGTTCAAGCTTATCGAAATCGAGGTCGCAAGGTTGCGAAATCTTTAGCTCAAAATGTCATTCCGAGGAGCTTTAGCGACGAGGAATCCCTGCGGAGGCTTTTGGCATCAAGAACCTCCGCAGGGATCCCTCGCTTCGCTCGGGATGACGGAATACTACTGCGGACTGACAGCCGATTCGGCGGGCGCCAGCCGATAGGTGATGTCGACCTTGCCGATCTCGCCGTCGTACTTGAAGGGCGCCCGGTCATAGTAGGCCTCCGAAACCGGCGAGTAGCTGTCCATGCCGACGTCGAAGGCGTCATTGGCGGTGAAGGCAAACGGCGCGGTGACTGGGACGGTCCCGCGCAGGTATTCCTCGCCGTTGATTCGGGCGACGACCTCGGCCGGGTCCCGAGGCTTGGGACCAAGGCGGGTCTCGACCTCGAGGGTGACCTTCCCGACCGGAAGCGGCTTGGTCGAGTCGAGGCGGGTGCGGGCGATCTCGAAAAGGTTGTATTCGTAGCTCAGCTTGCCTTTGTCCACCCACAGCGCCAAGCCGCCGGAAAAGGCGCCGAGGGCGTAGAGGACGCCCGATGCCCCGGGCTTCAGCTCGACTTCCATCCGGATCCGATTGGACCGGGCTCCCAGCTTGGGGGCGGTGAACTCGGGCAAGGCGGTCACGTCGCGATTGTAATGGAATTCAGTCGCCGGGTTTTGAGGGCTGAATTGAGGATGGATCAAGTCCCAAAGCCCGCCGCCGATCGGGTAGACTTTATTGTCCCGTGCCGTCTCATCGAAAGCCCGCTTAAGCTCGGTCAGTTTTTCCGAATTCTGGGAAGCCAGATCGCTGGCTTGGGAGAAGTCCTTGGCAAGGTCGTAGAGCTCCCAAGTGTCCTTGTCCGGCGTCCACTCGGCAAGACCGGGCGGAACTCCCGGCAGCCAGGGGGTGCGCGGACCGAAGACCGAGGCGATCCATTCGTCTTGATAGATCGCCCGGCTGCCCATGATTTCAAAATACTGGCTCTTTTTTCGGCCGGGCTCGCCGGCGGCGGCGAAGCTGTAGGCCAGGCTGACGCCGTCCATCGGGTCCTGGCTGATCCCGTCGACCTGTTTGGGAGCCGAGATTCCGACGGCTTCATAAATCGTCGGCACGATATCGTTGACGTGGTGAAACTGGCCGCGCGGCGCCGGATCGGGCTTGATCTTGGACGGCCACGAGACGATCAAGGGCGTGCGGGTGCCGCCGAAATGGGAGGCCACCAGCTTGGTGGCTTGGAAGGGCGTGCTGCCGGCCCAAGCCCAGCCGGCGTGATACATGTTGTCGACTTTCGGTCCGCCGAGGGCATCGAGGCCACCGAGCTGGTTCAAAACCCGGATGTGATCCTTGATCTCGGTGGGAATGCCGTTTTGGGCCAGAAGCTCGCTGATCGTCCCTTGCTGGCCCTCGGCGCTCGACCCATTGTCGCCCCAGACATAGAAGATCAACGTATTGTCGCGAAGTCCCAGCTTCTCCAAGGTGTCGATCAAACGCCCGGCTTGGGTGTCGGTATGCTCGACGAAGCCGGCATAGACTTCCATCAAGCGTCTTTGAAAGGGCTTCTCGTCCTCGGGGATGTCGCTCCAAGCCGCCAAGGTCGCGGGACGAGGCGTCAATTGAGCGTCGGCCGGAATCCAGCCCAGCGCCTTCTGCTTGGCGAAGATCCGCTCGCGCATCGCGTCCCAGCCCTCGTCGAACTTTCCTTTATACTTGTCGGCCCATTCCTTGAAGATGTGATGGGGGCCATGGGCCGCCCCCGGCGTCCAATACATGAAGAAGGGTCGGTCGGGATGGTAAGCCTGGTGCTGCTGGAGCCACTTCACCGCCTTGTCGGTCATGTCGACGGTGAAGTGATAGCCCTCGCCGTGGGGAGCCGGAATTCGGCTGGTGTTCTCGACCACCGCCGGCTCCCACTGCGAGCTTTCGCCGGCGAGGAAGCCATAGAAATAATCGAAGCCCACCAAGCGGCCGGTCGGCCAAAGCTCAAAGGGTCCGGCCGAGGTGGTATCGGTGGCCGGCGTGTTGTGCCATTTTCCGAAGGCCGAAGTGTCGTAGCCGTAATAGCCGAGGACCTTGGCCACCGAGGCCGCGGTGGCCGGCAAGCGGCCGGAATAGCCGTCCCAATCGTTGGCGAACTCGGCGATCTGGCCGGATCCGACCCGGTGATGATTGCGGCCGGTCAAGAGGGCCGCCCGGGTCGGCGAGCACATCGCCGTGTTATGGAAGCGGTTGTAAGCGATGCCGCTGTCGCGGAGCCGAGTCAGGGTCGGCGCATGGATGTCGCCGCCGAAAGTGTCGGGCAAGGCCGGCCCGGTGTCGTCCAGCATGATAATGAGGACGTTAGGTGCGCCCTTCGGAAGATGGTCGACCGGTTTGTTCGGGCTGTAGGTCGACTCCTGCATCGTCCGCCGAGCGATCGAGCCCGACGGCGTGGGCGGAAAAGGCAAGCTGTCGCCGATCCCGGCCGTGGGCTGGGATTCGGCCCGGGGAGTCGGGGCCGGCGCCGGAGTCGCCGCCTTTTGCGGCTCCACTTTGGCCGGCCCGCAGCCGAAGAGAAAAGAGAAGATCAAAAACAAAGAGGCGAATCGCAGCATGAATGGCTCCTTTTCCTTTTCCCGGAAAGGGGATCATGAAAGAGGAATCCGCCCCTGGCAAGAAATGCTTTAGGAGGCCATTTTCTTTTGGCGACCGGTGATCTTCCGGCCGAAAGCCGCCGAGCCGATGAAGCGGCGGTAGGGATCGGGCCGCGACTCCGCTCCCATCGGGATCCCGTCGCTTAAGACCAATGAACGATAATTTTGTCGCCGCGCCTCCAAGTCCTCGGCCAAGCCGAGATAAGCCGAATGCGGGTCGAGCAAGGGATTGTCGGCGCCCAGGGCCAGCGCCGAATGGGCGCTCCACTTCCAGGCGCTGGGACGATCGGCCAAGCCTTCGCGGAGCGGAGCCCGGTCCATCTCGGCCATCAGCTCCAAGGCCGGGGCGCCCGGCTCCACCGCGGCGCTCCGGTAGCGCCGCAGCCAAAAGCGTCCGCGCTTGCCTTTGCGCCGATTGTGCAGCAGGGCGTACTGCCAATTCAGCCATTGCATGGTTCGGGCGATGGGGGCTCGAGGGCCGGGCTTCAGGAAAAGATGGGCCGCGTTCGGCAGCAGGACGTAGTGAAAGACCCGCAAGCCGTGACGGCTGCGAATTCGGGCCAGCAAATCGAGGTAGATGGAAAAATCTTCCTCGGTTTCGAAGCGAAACTCCGGCGAATTGCACTCACTGACGAGGTAGTAATGCAGGCGAGGCGCCTGAAGCCTTAGTGGACGACCCATGGACTGGGCTAATGCAAGCCCTCGACCAGCCGGCGGTGCCAGGGCCCGAAAAAATCCTTCGCAATGACGATGGTTTAGAGGACGGCCTTTTGGTGAATTCCGGAAAATGGAACGATTGGAAGCTCGCCCGCAAAAAATTCCCTTCGAAATTTTCCAAATCAATCAGCCGAATCGAGCTCCGGCTTCACTCCATGGGCGAGTAAGGCCGCTTGAACTCGAGAATGGACGCCCATCTTATCCAAGATCTTGCCGAGATGGCTGCGGACGGTCGGCCGGGAGATGAAGAGCCGGCGGCCGATCTCGCGGTCGGAGAGGCCCAAGGAGACGAGACCGAGAATTCCCTTTTCGGCGACAGTGAGCTCGAAGCGCCGGGCCACTTCCTCCAGCCGCGGCGACACCTCGGGGCTCTCGATCTCGGCAAGGACGAAAGGATTGGCTTCGGTCCGCGCCAAGCGAAGGTCGATTCGAAGCGGTCCGGCTCCTTTTCGGGCGAGCATCAGCTCGGTGGGCGGAATTTCCTTGGCGGCGCCCCTGCGAAGCGCGGCGGCCAAACGGCGTGAGGCCTGGACCAAGCTTTCGGGCAGGGCCTTCATTCCGCCCCGGGCCAATTCCAAAAGCTCCTCGGCTCGGGGCGAAGCCCATAACAAGCTCCCGCTCAGGTCGAGCGCGACCTCGGGCCGGCCGTCCCGCGCCAAGATCGCGTCGAAGCATGATTGAAGACGACGGCGCTCGGCGGCCCGCTCGCTGCGCCGGGCCACCGCCCCCAAAGCCGGCAACAGGGTCGCCATCAGCTTGACCTCCCGGGGACCGAAATCAGCTTGGCGCGAAGACCGAGCGAAAAGGATTCCGACCATTCCCGGATCCTCGTGCCGGTCTTTCAAAAGTCGAAAATGCAAAAAGTCGTGGACTTGGCGCGGCCGCTGGAAATCGAGATAGATCGGGGATTTGAGATAGGCCCGCCAATCCGGAAGCTGACGCGAGCGGAACACCGGCAAATTGCACCGGCGCAGCTCGATTTGAGTCGGATCCTCCGGATAGTAGCGCTCGTAGTACTCCCGCGCCGATTCGGCCAGCGAGCCGGCCACCGGCAAGGCGGCCCGGTTCTCGTTGCAGCGATAGAGCAGCGAGGCGCTGGTCCCGATCAGCTTTTCCAGCATGGGAAAGACCTGGGCTCCGAAATCGTCCAGCGTTTCGGACTCGCAAGAGTCCACGAAGATTTGGTGCAAGATTTTTTCTTGGCTCGTCGACGTCAGCATTGCCCCCACCTGCTTTCGTGACCACCGATTCTAAGAGAAAGCCCCATCGATACCAACCTTAAAATTCATCCTTTGGGACGATGCCACCGCACCCGAAAGCGCCGGACAATGGCCGAACCATTGAAAAGGAGGACATATGGTCTCACGCAGAAAAATGCGACTAATCTTGCTCGGCCTGCTGATCGCCACCGCGGCGCCGAGCCTGGCCTCGGCCAGCGGCTGGTGGCCTAACGGCCCCGGAAAATGCCGGGCGATGCACGTGCCGGTGACAGTCGCCGGTGTGGAGGACGCTTACCTCTACGGCGAACTCTGCCTTCCGAAGGGCCCCGCGCCGGAGACGGTGCAGTTTCTGGTCCACGGCAGCACCTTTAACCACCACTACTGGGACTTCCCCTACAAACCGGAGAAGTATTCCCACGTACGCGACGCCCTGGAGGACGGTTACGCCACCTTCAACATCGACCGGATTGGAGTCGGCAAAAGCACGATTCCTCCCAGCCATCTGGTAAACCTCAACAGCACGGTGGACACGCTTCATCAGGTGGTGACCAAGCTCCGCAACGGAGAGATCGCCAACGGTCATGCTTTTTCCAAGGTTGTCTATTTTGGGAGTTCCTTCTCGACCGAATACGGCTGGTTATTGGCGGATCAACACCCGGAGGACATCGACGCCTTTGTCCTTACCGGGCTGCTGCATTTCACGCGGCCCGCCTGGATCGACCTTGTCACCCTTTACCATTTCGATCTGGCCTGCGAAGCTCCGAGGTTCGCCGACCTAGTCCCCGACTGCGGATACAGCACGACCACGCCATTCAAGCGGCACCTCATGTTCTACCACGTGCCGAATACCGAGCCAGCAGTGCTTTTGGTGGACGAGCTGGTCAAGGACTTCATTTCGACGCCCTTGATTGTGGAAAGCATCCCCTACGTGTTCCTGCCGCCGCCCGAGACCGCTCCGTCCCGCTCGATCCAGGTCCCCACCCTCATCGCCCTGGGTGAGTTTGACGGGACCGCCTGCGGCGAAACCGGCCTGGTCTGCAATGAAGCCAATGTCCGGGATATCGAGGCGCCCTACTACACGACGGATGTTCTGGACGTGTATATCGCGCCCGATACCGGCCACGCCCTACCCCTGCAAAAAAGCGGACCCCAAACTTCAGCCTTCATCCATGACTGGCTGGACGAATACGTGGGGGCAAATTGAGCACAAGAGCGGCGAGACCAACACCGCCTTCATTCACGATTGGATCGAGGAACATCTCAAAAAAAATGCCCAAGGAGGTAATTTCATGAACTCATCAAGACTCACAAAGCTTTCGATCGGCTGGCTCGGTGCGCTGGGCTTGGCATTGATCGGCGCGCCGGCCCTGGCCGGAAATCTTCAAATCGTCCCGGTCTTCGCCCGAGCCGAAGTCGTCCCGACTTCGGTGGTGCCCTCGACCTGCCAAGGGCTGGACGGGACTTACAACGTCGTCCGGATCGCCGGGCAGGGCCCGATCACCAGCGAGGATCCTCGAATGGAAGGGACTTTCTTCGCCGATGCGATCGTCCTGACCAATGCCCAAGGCAAGGGCGTTTCCCGCGATAATTTCAAGATCCGCGATTCCCGCGGACGCTTGAAAGTTCTGGGTTCGGCCATCGGCATCCACAACGATCCCCAGGCGATCCATGCCCAAGCCAAGGCCTGGCTGGCCGACGGCAGCCGCTTTCATTCGGAATCGACGGTCCGGCTCCCGGCGCCGGGCAGCCAGGATCCGATCGTCGTCGAATACGGCGGCGAAGGATCGGGCGACCCGGCCGACCGCGGCGTCATCCTCAGCGGAACTTGCGGAGCCATCTTCGACGCCTTCGACGATTAAGGAGGTTAAGGGGGATTTAAAGCGGTCGCCGGAAAATGAATCGAACCGCATTGCCTGGCTAGGGCTTTCAAATCCCCCCTTCCCCCCTTTTTCAAAGGGGGGATAAGATCGTAAAAAAAAGCCCCTCGCCGACCGGCGAGGGGCTTTTTAATGCTGGAAAATCGACGCCCGGACCTCAGCCCTGCCCCTTCATCGCCTCGATCAGGATCTTGGCGACCTCGGGGCGGGAGAATTCCGGCGGCGGCAACTGGCCGGCGCGGAGCATCTCCCGGACCTTGGTGCCGGAGAGAGAGATTTGCTCGTCGGGCGTGCTGGGGCTGGTCTTGGCGGTGGCCATGCCGCCGGTGCGCTTGCACCAGAAGGAATTCTCGAACTTCAGCGGCATGATGCCCAGCTCCTCGATCTCGAAGCGGTCGAAAAGCTCCTGGGCCTCGTAGGTGCCGTAATAATTGCCGACGCCGGCATGGTCCCGGCCGACGATGAAGTGGGTGCAGCCGTAATTCTTGCGGGCGATGGCGTGGAAGATGGCCTCGCGGGGGCCGGCATAGCGCATCGCCGCCGGAAAGACCGCCAGATGAGTCCGGTCCAAGGGATAATAGTTTTTGAGCAGGGCCTCGTAGCATTGCATCCGCACCGAAGCCGGCACGTCGTCGGACTTGGTGGCGCCGACCAGCGGGTGAACCAAGAGGCCGTCGACGATCTCGAGCGCGCATTTCTGGATGTACTCGTGGGCCCGATGGATCGGGTTGCGGGTTTGGAAGCCGACGATGGTCTTCCATTTCTTCTCTTGGAAGATCTTGCGGAGATCGGCCGGATCCTTGCGGTACTCATTGAAGTCCGCGTACTTCACCCGATTGAGGACGGTGATCGGGCCGGCCAAGTAGATCGGACCCTGGGCATAGACCGCGGCGACGCCGGGATGCTTGTCTTCCTTGGTCTTGTAGACCTTCTCGGCCTCGTTCTCCATGCTGTATTTGTATTTCTCCTTCAGGTGGAGGATCGCCAGGACCTCGCCGGTCGGCGCGTAAAGGGCGACGTCGGCGCCGACATCGTATTTGGGAGCATTCTCTTCCTTCACGCTGAGCGTGATCGGGATCGACCAAACCAAGCCGTTGGCCAAGCGCATCTTCTCCACCACCGACTCGTAATCGGCCTGACCCATGAAGCCCTTCAAGGGCGAGAGGGCGCCGCAGGCCATCATGTCGATGTCGGCCATCTCGCGGTCGTTCAAGGTCAGGCGCGGAAGGGAGGCCGCCTTAGCCAACCCTATTTCGCGCTCGGCTCCCGAGGCTTGGATGTTGATCAGCTCGCCGCCGTGCGGGGGAAGAGGGAAATGCATCGAATACTCCTAAATATTTAATAATTTCAATATGTTATCGAACGACCGGGCGGAGCGCCAAAGGCGTGCGAAACTTCAGGTCGGAACTATCGGGTTATCAAAGCATTGGCAAGGCTCTTTGGCAAAAAGCTACACCGCGGAGCAATCCCTTATTGAAGGGAGCCTGGGGGTGGAGCTTCCCTAAGTTTCCTGCAGGAGGGCGGGCGTAGGAGGGTCAAAAAATCCGACGGAGCAAAAAACTTCGGGGCTGACGAAGGAAGCCACGAAGTTTTATTGCGAAGCGGATTTTTTGCCCCGACTAGCCCGACCGGGCAGAACTTAGGGAAGCTCCACCCCCAGGCTCCCGCCCGGCAAGGATCCCGCACAAGATCAGGGACAAGGCTTCGCGACATCGCCACCGAAGGTGATCGCCAGCGAGATGTCGCTGATCGTGTCCAGCTTCTCGAAGCCCGGCACCGGCTCATTGTCGAAGCGCAGATGAAAGCCGAAGACCAGGCCGAAATGCTTGGTCAGATCGACTTTCAGCTCGGTGTCGCTGTTGACCCGGACGTCGCGGCCGTTGCCGCCGTTCTCCAGGACGATGACGTTCTGGGCGAAGCCGAGATAATCCTTGAATTGGTGCTGGTAGCTGATGCTGAAGAGGATGGCGTGAATGTCGACGCTCGGCGCCGGGAAGACCCGGTCCTCGTGGGTGTAATCGTAGCCCAGCGCGGTGTTGAGGGAATACTTCGGCGTCCGCAGCCAATAGTGGCTGATGCCGGCGAAGGCATTGGCCGCCAAGTCGATGCCCTTGATCTCGTCGACGTAACCGCCGCCGCCCACAAAGAAGGTGGTTCGCTGCAGGAAGTAGTAATCGAGCCGGTAGAAGCCGTAAATATAGTTGGCGATGGTGCCGGTCGCGGTCGGATTGGCGTTGTTCGAGTCGACTTTGTTGAAGTAGAAGCCGAGGCGCCATTTGTTTTCGAAGCGCTTCACCCGGTAAAGGGTGAAGGAATTGCCGGTGGCGCTGATCGACTCGGTGTTGCCGGTGGTGAAGATGGCTCCGGCCTTGGTCTCGTGGCGGAACTCGTTCTTGGTCAGGTCGAGGTCTTCCATGTAGGAAGTCTTGGTGCCGTTCTTGTCGTTGGCCAAGGCGTCGGCGGCCTGGGCGGCGGCTTCCCGCGTCGAAAGCACCCACAAGGCGGCCAGGATACAGAAAGCCGCGGCGGCTTTTTGCGCTAAGATCCTCATCCGTCGATCTCCTATTCAGTATTTTTCGGGAATGAATTTTCTTTTTTTCAGGCTGGCCTGATCGTCGTATTTCCCCCGGCTCGAAGGCCGGGGCAAGGCCACCCTGTCCCGCCGGACCTTCTTATAGGGAATTTTTTTCAAAAGGAAGGATAAGGTATTGAGCCGCGCTTTCTTTTTGTCGTCGGAGCGAACCACGTACCAAGGCGCATGAGGCGTGTCGGTGGCGTCGAGCATCCGGTCCCTGGCCTTGGAATATTGGTACCACCGGCGGATCGATTCCAGATCGGTCGGACTGAGCTTCCACTGCCGCATGGGGTCGTCGATGCGAGCCAAAAACCGAGCCCGCTGCTCCTGCTGGCCGACCTCCAGCCAAATCTTGATCAGCTGAACGCCGCCGTCGACGATGAATTTCTCGGCGACCGGACAGTCCCTGAGAAAGACTTGGTACTGCTCCTTAGTGCAAAATCCGAGCACGTGCTCGACGCCGAGCCGGTTGTACCAGCTGCGGTCAAAGATGACGACCTCGCCGGCCGCCGGAAAATAGGGAAGATAGCGCTGCATGTATAATTGGCTTCGCTCGCGCTCGGTCGGGGTTGGCAAGGCGATGACTCGGAACACCCGGGGACTGACCCGCTCGGTCAAAGCCCGGATCACCCCGCCCTTGCCGGCGGCATCCCGCCCTTCGAAGAGGATGATCACCCGCAAGCCCTTCGCTTTGACCCAGTCTTGCAGCTTGCAGAGCTCGGTTTGGAGCTTGCGCAGCTCCTTCGAATATTGCTTGGCCTTCATCGCGCCTCGGTTTCCTTCACGTCGGTCGTCTCGGCGGGCATCGCCTGGCTCCAGCCGCCACCCAAGGCCCGATACAGCTGAACCACCGCCAGCAATTGATCGCGGCGAACCTGGGCCAGCGAGAGTTGGGAGCGGAACAGGAGGCGCTCGACGTCCAAGACCTCGAGATAGCTGGAAACCCCGCCCTCATAGCGGGCATTGGCCAGCCGATAGCCGTCGCGGGCCGAGCTCACCAAGCGCTCCCGGCTTTTCCGTTCCTCAGCCAGCTTGTTGATGGAGATCAGCGCGTCGCTGACCTCGCGGAACGACTGCTGGATCACCTGCTGGTAACGCTGCGCCGCTTGCTCGAAGCGGGCCTTGGCGGCCTCGAGGTTCCCTTTTCGCTTTCCGCCGTCGAAAATAAATTGGAAGAGGCTCCCACCCAAGGAGGCGACCGCGGTCCAGCCGCCGGCCGGTCCCGTCAAAAAAAGTCCGCCCAAGAAAGTATTCAGGTTCACTTGGGGGAAGAACAGGGCCTTGGCCTCGCCGATCCGGGCATTGGCCGCGACCAGCTTTTGCTCGGCCTCGCGAATGTCGGGCCGGCGCTCCAGCAGCGCCGAGGGCAGATCGACCGGGTGCTCCGGCGGCAAGTATTGCTGGGTCAGGGACTTGCCCCGCGCAACCGGCCCGGGGTTCTGGCCCAGCAAGAAACTGATCTCGTTCTCCTTCAACCCGATCAGCCGCTCGATCCGCGAGATCTCGGCTTGGGCGATGGAAAGCTCGGCCTCGGACTGCCGCACGTCCAGCAGCGAAATCACGCCGGCCTTGAGCCTCTGCTGGGTCAAGCCGAGCAATTGGCGGCGGGCCCGGGAGGTGCCCAGCGAGATCTCCCGCTCCAGATCGAGGGCCCGCAACTCGAAATAGGCGGCGGCGACATCGCTGACCAAGGTCATGATGACGGTCTGCCGAAAATCCTCCTGGGCGAAGAGCTCGGCCCGGGCCGCTTCGCTGCCCCGGCGATACTTGCCCCAGAGATCGGCCTCGTAGGACATGTTGACGCCGACGGCCGCAAAAGTGCGGTTGATCGATCCGGCATTGGTGGCGTCGCCGACGTTCGATTGGCTGGTGAAGGTTTGGGCGCCGGTGGTCCCGAAATTGAGCTCGGGGAATTGCTCGCCTCGCTTCATGCGGTACATGCCGCGGGCCTCTTCGACCCGGGCTGCCGCGATCTTGACGTCTTTGTTATTCTCCAGCGCGGTCCGGATCAGGGCTTGCAGCTCCTCATCCCGGAAAACCTCCCACCAAGGAAAATCGGCGAAGGCGACATTGCTTGGCCCGCCGGCCTGGGTCGCCTGGCCTCGATAATTGGGCGGCACCTCGATCGACGGCCGGCTGTATTTGGGGCCGACGGCACAGGCCGAGAATAGCGACGCTGCCAAGATCCCCGAAATCGCCCGCTTCATGGGGCGCTCCTTTCCGGCTCGGCCGCCGGCTTCTTGAAGCCAAATTCGCTGAAACCTTGAACCACCTTGTAGAGGACCGGGATGAGGAAAATTCCCAAGGCGCTGGCGACCACCATGCCGCCGAACACCGAGAATCCCAGCGAATGGCGGGCGTTGGCGCCGGCGCCGCTCGACAGCATCAAGGGAACGACGCCAAGGATGAACGCGAAGGAGGTCATCAGGATGGGACGAACCCGGAGGCGGGCCGCCTCGATCGCCGCCTCGACGATGGGGACGCCCTCTTCCCGCTTGGCCTTGGCGAATTCGACGATGAGGATGGCGTTCTTCGCGGCCAGGCCGATCAAGGTCACCAGGCCGATCTGGGCGTAGACGTCATTTTGGAGCCGAGCCAGCCACAGGCCGAGAAAGGCGCCGAAGACGGCCAAGGGCGTTCCCAGCAAAACGCTGAAAGGCAGGGACCAGCTTTCATAGAGCGCCGCCAGCAAGAGGAAGACGAAGATGAGCGCCAGGAAGAAGACTTGGGCGCCCTTCCCGGCGGCCAATTTTTCCTGGTAGGACATGCTCGTCCATTCATAGCCCATGTCCCGGGGCAGGACTTCCTTGGCCACGGCTTCCATCGCGGCCATCGCTTGACCCGAGCTGTAGCCGGGCGCGGGCCCGCCGGTGATCTCGGCGCTCCGGTAGAGATTGTAACGGATCGTATATTCCGGCCCCTTGACCTCCTTGACCCGGACCAAGGTGGAGAGCGGGATCATCTGACCGGTGTTGCTGCGGACGAAGAAGCGGCTGATGTCCTCGGGCTTGACCCGGAATTCGGGTTCGGCCTGGGCCATGACTCGGTAAACCCGCCCGAAACGATTGAAGTCGTTGATGTAGCTCCCGCCCAGATAAGTTTGCAGGGTGGTGAAGACGTCGGCGACGTTGACGCCGAGGGTGCGAGCCTTCTCCCGATCCAGCTCGGCCGACATCTGGGGAACGTTGGCCTGAAATCCGGTGTAAAGGTTGGCCAGCTCCGGCCGCTTTCGGGCGGCATCGATGAAGCGCTGGGTCTCGACCATCAGCTTCTCGATGCCGCCGCCGCTCCGGTCCTGCAATTCGAAAGTGAAGCCGCCGGAATTGCCGTAGCCCGGAATCGGCGGCGGGGCGAAGGGGAACACTTTGGCCTCGGCGATCTTGCCGAATTCGGCGTTGAGCCTTTTCATCACTCCGACGACGTCGCTTCCATCGGCCTGGCGTTCCTCCCAATCCTTGAGCGAGACGAAAAATCCGGCGACGTTGGAGCCCATCGAGTTGGTCAGGATGCTGTTGCCGCCGACCATCGTGTAATAATCGATCTCCGGAATCTTCTTGAGGATCTCCTCGACCTTCTTGGCCACCGCATCGGTCCGTTGCTGGGAAGCCGCTTCGGGCAATTGAACCTGGATGAAGAAATAGCCCTTGTCCTCGTCCGGAACGAAGCCGGTCGGCAGAATCTTGCCCAGCCCGACCAGCCCCACCACCAAGATCCCCATGATCATCATGCTGCGCATCGCCCGCCGGACCAGGAAGCGGACTCCCTTGGTGTAACCGGCGGTGAACTTGTCGAAACCCCGGTTGAAGGCCCCGAAAAAGCGCCCGAGGATACCTTTGCTGGGCGAAGGCGGCTTTAGCAGGATCGCACTCAAGGCCGGGCTGAGGGTCAGGGCGTTGAAGGCCGACAAAAGCACCGAGACGGCGATGGTGACCGCGAACTGCTGATAGAGGCGGCCGGTCACGCCGCCGGTCATCGCAACCGGAATGAAGACGGCGGTCAGGATGAAGGCGATCGCGACGACGGGCCCGCTGACCTCCTTCATGGCCAGGAAGGTCGCGTCGCGCGGCGATTTCCCGTGCTCAATATGGTGTTGGACCGCCTCGACGACGACGATGGCGTCGTCCACGACGATACCGATGGCCAGGACCAAGCCGAAGAGGCTGAGGGTGTTGACCGAGAATCCGAGCAAGGGAAAGGCGGCGAAAGTGCCGACCAGCGAGACCGGCACCGTCAGGAGCGGGATCAGGGTGGCCCGCCAGCTCTGCAGGAAGAGGAAGACGACCAAGATGACCAAGAGGACCGCTTCGCCCAAGGTGTGGACGATCTCGTTCATCGAGGCCTTGATCGGCAAGGTCGAGTCGAGCGCCACCGTGTATTCCATGTCCGGCGGAAAGCGCTCGGCCATCTCCTTCAGCATGCCGCGGATATTGGCGGCCGTTTCCAGCGCATTGGCGCCGGGGGCGAGGTAGATGCCCATGACGCCGGCCGGGACCCCGTTCATCCGGGTGAAGGAGTTGTAAATCATGGCGCCGAGCTCGACCCGAGCCACGTCCCTCAGCTTGACCTGGGAGCCGTCGGGGTTGGAGCGGACGATGATTTCCTCGAATTCGGCCGGCTCTTTGAGCAAGCCCCGCGAGCGCACATTATATTGATACTGCTGGCCCGGCGGGGCCGGCTCGGAGCCCAATTGACCGGCCGGCGCCTGAATGTTTTGGTCCTTCACCGCCTGAATCACCTCGGCGGTGGTGATCGCCATGCTGGCCATGCGGTCGGGGTTCATCCAAATCCGCATGCTGTAGTCTTGGTTGGTGAAGTTCTTGACGTCGCCGACGCCGCGGACCCGGGCCAGCGGGTCGATCATGTTGATCGAGGCGTAGTTGCTCAAGAAAACCGAGTCGTAGGTCCCCTTGGGCGAATACAAGTCGATGACCATCAGGATGTCGGGGCTCTTCTTCTCGACGGTGATTCCCTCACGGGTCACCTCTTGGGGCAGCTGGGGCTGGGCGAGCGAAACCCGGTTCTGGGCGTTGACTTGGTCGATATTGGGATCGGTCCCGATGTCGAAGGAGATCTGCAAAACCATCCGGCCGTCGTTGGCGTTGAGCGACTTCATGTAGATCATGTTCTCGACGCCGTTGACTTGGCTCTCGATCGGAGTGGCGACGGAATCCTCGACCGCTTCGGCGTTGGCGCCGCGGTAAGTTCCGATGACCTCGACGAGGGGCGGGCTGATCTCGGGATATTCGGAAATGGGGAGGCCCCGGAGGATGACCACTCCCAACAAAACCATGAGGATCGATAAGACAATCGCGAAAATCGGGCGATTGATGAAGAAATTTGCCATGGTTATTTCGCGGGGAAGGGAATCTCCTTGGCCTGAACTTTCATTCCGTCTTTGACGGACTTCAAGCCTTCCACGACGACAAGATCCCCGGCCTTCACGCCTTCCTCGATGACCCAAGCGCCTTCGAATTTTAAGCCAGGCTTGACCGGACGAAAAACCGCCTTGCTATCCGCGTCGACCAGCATCACCGAATATTTGCCCTGAATTTCCTGGACCGAGGCCACCGGCACCACCAGGGCGTCGGCCCGCTCTTCGAGCAAGACCCGGACTCGGCCGAATTGTCCCGGCCGCAGGATGTTGTTGGGGTTGGGAAACTCGACCCGGACCCGCAAAGTCCCGGTTTTGGGATCGATGCTGCGGTCGGCGAAATTCACCCGGCCCGGATGGGAATGGACCGAGCCGTCAGCCAAGATCAGCTCGATCTTGAACTGTCCGGCCATGCCCGGATTCTCGGCCCGTTTCTTCGCGAACTGGAGGTATTCAACTTCGCTGATGCCGAAGCTCACCCAAATTTGGTCGGTGTTGGAGATGGTCGCCAGCAGGGTCGGCTCGCCCTTTCCGACCAAAGCCCCCACTCGAGCCGTGGTCGAACCGATGCGGCCCGCGACCGGAGCCCGCATCGTCGTGTAACCCACATCGAGCTCGGCGCTCTTGACGTCGGCTTGAGCGGCGTCGACCACGGCCTGAGCTTGCTGCTCCAAGGCGACCGCGTTGTCGAAATCGCGCTGGGCGATGGCCTGGATCTTGGCCAAGGGCCGGAAGCGCTCGACGTCTTGGTGAGCCTTGAGGAAGTTCGCTTGGGCCTCGGCGTACTTACCCTTGGCCCGGGCCAGCTTTTCTTCATAAGGCTTGGGGTCGATGACGAAGAGCAAATCGCCTTCCTTGACCTCGCTGCCTTCGACGAAGGCCACCTCTTGGATGAAGCCTTCGACCCGGGCCCGGATTTCGACGCTCACCGGCGCCTCGGTCTGGCCGACATATTCGACGTAATTGGGAATGTTCCTTTGAATGACCTTGGTCACCTGGACCGCCGGCTCGGCGGCGGTGGTCTCCGGCGCTTGCTTGTCACCGCAAGCCGCGACGAGGGCGAACAATAGAAGCAGGACCACCTTGGGCATAGGGCGTTGGTACCTAATGGGACTGAGACGGATTATGGTTGGGGCCCTCGATTAATAACAACGATTTTTTTAGGCCAGCTTTCGGGCGGTGAGCGCGAACATCATCCAAGACCACCCATGGAAAATGAGATCGATGCCGACGTAGAGGCCGATGAACCAAAGGCCGGTCGCCGGCCAGCCCTGCCAAAGCAGGATGCCGAGGCCCAAGGTGACCAGGCCGCCGAAAAGCGCCCAACCCCAATTCGGAAACCGCATTCCGATGGCCGAGATGGCCCGGTAGAGCCCGCCGACGATGAAGAAGATGGCCATGACCAGGGTGATGCCGACGGCGCCCAGCTCGGGCCGGCTGACCAGCAGCCACCCGACGATGAGGTTCAGGATCCCGGCGAGCAAGTAGAGAAGGAAAACTCCCCAGCCCCGCGACCAGAAGGCCCCCAAGATGTGGAGGACGCCGCTGGCCATCAGGAGGTAGCCGAAGAACAGGACCGAGACGATGGTGAAGAGGAAATTCGACCCCAAGGCGACGGTGCCCAGGATCACCATCAGGATTCCCAGCGCCAGGAACCAGCCCCACTTGCTCCGAACCCCTGAAATATCGCCCAAGCGGGCGTAGACGGTCGCGTTCGTCATGCATCCCCTCCTTCGATGGGTGAATTACCCGGCGGGAGAAATGTAACACTTAAATTTTCATTGTCAAACGAAGGCCCCTTGGCTGTAATTCTTTTGAAAGCCGGTGAAAATGATCAACGCCCTACTGATCTTCGTGCCGACCACCGTCCTGCTCGAGCTCTTCAAACCGCAGTGGCACAGCGTCATTTTCCTCACTTCCTGCTTGGCGATCATTCCGCTGGCCGGCTGGTTGAGCCACGCCACCGAGCATATCGCCTCGCGCACCGGCGAGGGGGTCGGCGGCCTGCTCAACGCCACCTTCGGCAATGCCGCCGAGCTTATCATCGCGATCGCGGCCATGCGGGCCGGGCTCTACGGAGTGGTCAAGGCCTCGATCATCGGGTCGATCATCGGAAACATCCTGCTGGTCTTGGGGGCCTCGATGCTGGGCGGCGGCCTGTTGTTTCGTCAGCAGAAGTTCAACGCCTCGGCCGGCCGCTCCCAGGCGGAAATGCTGTCGCTGTCGATCTTTGCCCTCATCATGCCCGCGATTTACTATTCGGCCCTCAAAACCGAATCGACCGCGCTGCAGCAAAAGCTCAGCCTGATCATCGCCGCGATCCTGTTCATCGTTTATCTCTTTTACCTCTATTTCCAGCTCGTCACCCACAAAGGGCTATTCGCCGGATCGAGCGATGAAACCGCCGGTCACCCGGCGCCGGCCGCCTCTTGGTCCATCGGCAAGTCCCTCCTCGTCTTGGCCCTATCCACCGCCTTGGTCGCCTGGATGAGCGAAATCCTGGTCGGGACGGTGGAGCCCGCGGCCCAGGCCTTCGGGATGAACACCGTCTTCATCGGCGTGATCGTCGTCGGCATCATCGGCAACGCCGCCGAGCACACCGCCGCCATCGTGATGGCCCGAAAGAACCGGATGGACCTGGCGATCTCGATCTCGATGGGCTCGGGCGTTCAAATCGCCCTCTTCGTGGCTCCGCTCCTGGTGTTTTTGAGCTATTTCCTCGGCCCCCAGCCTTTCGACCTGATCTTCGGCCTCCAACTGGTCCTGATCCTCCTGCTGGCGGTGCTGATCATCGGCCAGGTCGTCAACGACGGCGAATCGAACTGGCTGAAGGGGATGCTGCTGCTGACCATTTACCTGATATTGGCGGTCGCCTTGTACTTCATCCCGCCGGAGTCGGTCGCGGCCCGATGATATCCAAGCATCATCCAAGCCTAGCCCGGAATTCCGTCACCCGCCGGGGCTTGCTCGATCCGCTGGATCGCTTCTCCGAGATCTTCTTCGGCCTCCTGATGGCTCTGACCTTCACCTGCACGATCAGCGTGGCCGAGGCCGGCCGAGCCGACGTCCGGACCCTGTTGGTCGCGGCCTTGGGCTGCAACCTGGCTTGGGGATTCGTCGACGCGGTCATGTATGTCATCGCCCGGTCGGCCGAGCGAATCCGCAATTTCGAGTTGGGAAAATTGATCCTGGCGGCCCCGGATCGGACGATGGCCCGGAGCCACTTGATGGAGGGCATGCCCGAGCCCTTCGATTCGCTGATGGACGACGAATCGCTCGACCGGGTGATCGACCGGATTCAGGAGCGTCGGTCGGCCGCCGCCAGGACCTTGATCACCCGGGATGACGTCAAAGGGGCGGTCGGAGTTTTCTTCCTGGTCGTGCTCTCCACGTTTCCGGTGGTTTTGCCCTTTCTGTTCACCGACCGGGTGCGGCTGGCCATGCGGCTCTCCAACGCCTCGGCGATTTTTCTGCTCTTCGTCCTCGGCGTCAGTATTACCCGCTATTCCAAGCAAAAAACACTGTGGCTGAGCTTGGGCATGGTCGGCATCGGCGTCGTATTGACGCTGACCACCATCGCCTTGGGCGGTTGATCGAGGGCACCGTGCGAAATGGCCTTGCTTTGCTTCTGATCCTCTCTCTGTTGGCACCCGGCGTGGGCCGGGCCGAGGAAGCGGCGCCGGTTTATTCGGGCGAAACCGGCGACAAGCTGATCCCGGCCGAGGAAGGCGAAGGCGTCGCCTGGGGACTCGAAGCCGACTTCGTTTCGCAGTACGTTTGGCGGGGGATCGCCTTGAGCGAGGGGCCGGTCCTCCAGCCCTCGGGGTGGCTCTCCTATCAAGGTGCCATTTTCTCGGTTTGGGGAAACTTCGTTTTGAACGATGAGGCCAACCAAGGCCGGCTCAACGAGGTCGATTTCACTTTGGGCTACGGCCGTCGGTTCAGGGACTTTTTCGTCGGCACCCTTTTTCTGTTTTATCTCTATCCGCACCAAGACGTCGCCGCCACCGGCGAAGGCTCGGTCATCCTCGGCTTTCAACGAGGGCCCTTCACCGTTTTCACCGCCCAGCTCTTCGACATGATCGCGGCGCCCGGCGCCTATTTCGGGGTCGCCGGCGGCGCTTTCGAATGGGAGCTCCACGAGAAGCTGTCGATGAAAGCCTCGGCCGGCTTCGCCTGGGCCAACGCGGCTTTCAACGAGGCCAATTTCGAAGTCTCGAAATTCGCGGCGAATCTGTTCGTCGGAAACCTGGAGTTCACCTGGACCGTGAAGGGGCCGCTCTACCTGCGCCCTCACGTGAAGGTGAGCGTGCTGCTGGACGAAGGCCTGCGGAGCAGCGTCGACGAGGCGACGCTCATCAATGGCGGGCTGGCGGTCGGAGTGGAGTTTTAGCAGCCGCCGGCGATGGCCGGGACCACCGAGAGCTCGTCGCCGTCCTTGAGCGGGGTTTCTTCGCCCTTCAGAAAGCGGATATCCTCATCGTTGACGTAGAAATTGATGAAGCGGCGCAAGGTGCCCTTCTCGTCGTAGAGGCGCTCGCGGAGGCCGGGATGCTTCTCTTCCAGCGCGGCCAAGACGGCCTTGACGCTGGAGCCCGAGACTTCGACCTCCGATTGGTTGTTGGTCAGCTTTTGCAGCGGGGTGGGGATGCGGATTTTGATCGCCATAATGGTCCTTTCGATTACCGTAATTTTCTCTCTTCGAAATCCTTCTTTTCGGGATTCCAAAAAAACTCGCTGGCGGCCACGGCCTTGCCCTTCTCGACCGAGATGACGACATGGCCGACCTCGGGGAAGCTCGGCTCGCCCCAGGGACAGGCGATGGCCTTGTCCTCTTCCGAGAAGTAGACGCCGTGGTCGGGATGGGAATGGTAGAAGAGCTTGGTCTCGAATTCCTTGCTCTGGGCCTCCTTCTCCACGACCTTCACTTCCTTGGGATCCATCTGATAAGCGGTCTTAGCCTGGCGCGGATAGCGCTGGGGATCCTGGGCGTGGAGCTCGTCCTGGATGTTGCGGATCG
The DNA here is from genome assembly GCA_035281585.1 of bacterium. Taxonomy (NCBI): domain Bacteria; species bacterium. Next base: position 16,741 of record DATEDP010000135.1, on the reverse strand, counting down.
GAAAGACGCCGATGGCTTTGTGGATGCCCTTGGGCCCGATCACGATGCCGCAGGCCTCATTGGGGTACTCCTTCTCGGCCCGAAGGATCATCATGTCGAGGACGTAGCTGGAAATTTGCAGGTCGCGTTGCATATTACAGTGGCACGTAGCGGTCGCCGTGATCGCAAAGGATCGTGACCACCACTCCTTCCTTCAAACGTTGGGCGATTTCAAGGGCGCTGGCGACGTTGCCGCCGCTGGAATGGCCGACGCAAAGCCCCTCTTCCTTGGCCAAGCGCTCGGCCATCGCGTAGCCGACTTCGGTCTCGACCGGGAAAACCCCGTCCAGGATCTCGGGATGGTAGATGCCGGGCACGATCGAGCTGGCCATGTGCTTCAAGCCCTCCAAGCCGTGGAGCTGCTCGGCCGGCTCGCTGGCGTAGCATTGGATCGCCCGATTGTAATCCTTCAGCCGCCGGGACACCCCCATCACCGTCCCGCTGGTCCCGATGCCGGTGATGAAATGGCTGATCCGCCGCCCGGTCTGCTCGTAAATCTCGACCCCGGTGGTGTCGTAGTGGGCGCCGGGGTTGAAGGGATTGTTGTATTGGTCGGGCATGAAATACTTGTCGGGGTTTTCGGCCTTGAGCTTGCGGGCCAGCCGGATTGCGCCGTCGCTGCCCTCCATCGCCGAGGAATAGGTCAGGCTGGCGCCGAAAGATTGGGCCATCTCCTTGCGCTGGCGGCTGACGTTCTCCGGCACCACCAGCTCGACTTGGTAGCCGAGGGCGGCGCCGATCAGCGAATAGGCCACGCCGGTGTTGCCGCTGGTCGGGTCCATGATGATCTTGTCCTTGGTGAGCTGGCCCGATTTGACGGCTTCGCGGATCATCCGCAGGGCCGGCCGGTCCTTGACCGAGCCGCCGGGGTTGAAATACTCGACCTTGGCGTAGACCTCGACCTTTTCGGGCAAGCCGCGGGTGACCTCGCGGAGCCGGACCAAAGGCGTGTTGCCGATCTTTTCAATGATCGAGTGAATCAAGAAGGTGTTCCCTCAGCCCGCGATGACGTTCATCTCGATCGGCTCGACGGTGAGGCCGCGGGAGCGGAAATACTCGATGGCTTCGCCGATCTTGTCTTCCTCGCCCTCCAACTCCAACGCGATCAGGCCGACCGAATCGTTGACCGAGGCGCTGCGGATGTTGAAGCGGACCTTGTACTTGTCGTACATGTCGCAAATGATGGCGTCTTTCACCGTATCGGTGGGAAAGGTCAGGTAGACTTTTCTTTTGACTTTCGAGGCCATAAAAACTCCTATTTCTTCCCCTTTTCATACAAAGCGTCGAACTCCGCAAGCTTCGCGTTGATGATCTTGGGCTCGCCGACCTTGCCGACCAGGACTTCCTGGGTCTTGAGGCCGTTGCCGGTGATGCAGAGGACGATGCTTTCGTCCTTGGGAATCCGGCCCTGGGCGATCAGCTTGCGGGCCACCCCCAGGGTCACGCCGCCGGCGGTTTCGGCGAAGATTCCTTCGGTCGAGGCCAGGAGCTTCATCGAATCGACGATCTCCTCGTCAGTGACGTCCTCGCCCCAGCCGCCGCTCTTCCGCATCACGTTGGCGGCGTAGAAGCCGTCGGCCGGGTTGCCGATCGCCAGCGACTTGCAGATGGTGTTGGGCCGGACCGGCTTGAAGAGGTCCCATTCGCTCTTGACGGCGGTGGTGATCGGCGAGCAGCCGGTGGCTTGGGCGCCGTAGACCTTGGTGTCGTTCTTGGGAAGAAGCCCGATCTTGACCAGCTCGTCGAAGGACTTGTGGATCTTGGTGATCAGCGAGCCGCCGGCCATCGGCACCACGATGTGTTGGGGCAGCTTCCAGCCGAGCTGCTCGGCGATCTCGTAGCCCATCGCCTTGGAGCCCTCGGCGTAGTAGGGCCGAATGTTGATGTTGACGAAGGCCCACTTGTACTTGGCCGCGACCTCGCTGCAGAGCCGGTTCACTTCGTCGTAAGTGCCCTTGATGCCGACCAAGTTAGTGCCGAAAACCAGGGTGCCGAGCACCTTGCCCTGCTCCAGGTCGTGGGGGATGAAGATATAGCTTTCCCAGCCGCTGGCGGCGGCGTTGGCCGCGACCGAATTGGCCAGGTTGCCGGTGGAGGCGCAGGCCACGGTCTTAAATCCGAATTCCTTGGCCTTGGACATGGCGACCGAGACCACCCGGTCCTTGAAGGAGAGGGTCGGGTAGTTGACCGCGTCGTTCTTGATGTAGAGCTCCTTCACGCCCAGGGCCTTGGCCAGCCGGTCGGCCTTGACCAGCGGAGTCCAGCCGACTTGAGCGCCGACGGTAGGCTCGCCGTCGATCGGCAAGAGCTCCTTGTAGCGCCACATCGTGGTCGGGCGGCCGCGCAGCGACTCCAGCGTCAGCGAAGCTTTGATCTCGTCGTAATTGTAGACGACCTCGAGCGGGCCGAAGCAAAACTCGCAGACGTGCAACGGCTCCTTGGGATAGAGGTGATGACATTCTCGGCATTGCAGCCCTTTGACGAAACTCACGTTGGCTCCTTAGTTTATTCCCTCCCCTTTGTAAGGGGAGGGTCAGGGAGGGGTAGAGCGTCCGCTTTTGCAATGATCTTGCACATCGCCAACGCCCTACCTCCCCTACCCCCTCCTTACAAAGGAGGGGGGATGCTGAAATAACGCTCGCCCTTGTCGGGAAAAATCGTGACGACCCGCTTGCCCGACCCCAGCTCGGCGGCCAGCCGCCGGGCCGCGACGAAGGCGGCGCCCGAGGAAATCCCCATCAGCAAACCTTCATGCCGGGCCAGCAGCTTGCCGGCCTGGTAAGCCTCTTCGTCGCTCACCGTCTCGATCCGGTCGATCAGCTTCCGGTCCAGGATCTCGGGAACGAAGCCCGGACCGATCCCTTGGATGCGGTGAACTTGGGGCTTCCGCCCCGAAAGCACCGCGGCCGCCGCCGGCTCGACCGCGACAATGCGGCAGCCGGGATGGCGCTCCTTCAAGACCGAGCCGACGCCGGTCAAGGTGCCGCCGGTGCCGACTCCGGCCACGAAAGCGTCGATCCCGCCTTCCGGAAACTCGGCCAGGATTTCGGGCCCGGTGGTCCGGCGGTGGGTCTCGGGATTGTCCGGGTTGCTGAATTGCCGGGGCATGAAGCTGCCCGGATTCTGCTTGGCCAGCTCCTCGGCCTTGGCGATGGCCCCGGGCATCTCGTCCTCGGCCTTGGTCAGGACGATCTCGGCGCCCATTTCCTTCATTAAATAGCGCCGCTCGACGCTGTAATTCTCGGGCATCACCAGAACCAGCCGGTATTTCTTCACCCCGCAGACCAGGGCCAAGCCGATGCCGGTGTTGCCGCTGGTCGGCTCGATGACGGTGTCGCCGGGCTTGAGCTGGCCCCGCCGCTCGGCGCCCTCGATCATCCCCAGGCAGATCCGGTCCTTGACCGAGCCGCCCGGATTGAAGGACTCCAGCTTGGCGTAGATTTCGGCGCCGGCCTCGGGCGAGGTCTTGAGTTGGATCAGCGGCGTGTGGCCGATGGCTTCGAGAATGGAGTTCATCTTAATGCATCAGCTCTTAAATCCCCCCTGCCCCCCTTTTTCAAAGGGGGGAAAGAGCAAAAAAAAACCTCTTCCGGCTATTGAAGAGGTCGTCTCTAATCTGCTCATCTCATCCCGAAAGGGTCGGAAGGAGCACCCGCCTGTTAACGGGTTGCTGTGGGGTCAAAGGGCCGGATCCCTCGCCCACTCTGGATAAGCAGCTCAAATTGTCTAGCCGGCGAATTATCGCGGCGGAGAAGCCAAGTCAATACAAAATCCTTGGCAGAAACCCTGAAAATCCGTAATCTTTCGGCTTCGAGCCTTCATTTTCGGCAAACCTCAAATTCGGGTAATTGAGTGCGAGATCGATCCCCTTTCCGCCTTTTATTCGCCACCTTGATCCTTATTTTCGGTTTTTTGGCCCAGCACGAGGCCCGGGCCGGCTATTTCGACCCCAAGCTCAAGTGGTACACGCTCACGACCGAGCACTTCAACATCCACTACCATGAGGGCACCGAGGCGGTGGCCCACCGGATGACCGGGATCGCCGAGAAGGTCTACGCCGAGCAATCGCCCAAGTTCCAGTGGAAGCCCTGGGGCCGGACCGAGGTGGTGATCACCGATACCACCGATTTGAGCAACGCCTTCACCACGACCCTGCCCTACAATTACATTCTATTGTTCGTGGCGATTCCGCCCGGCGACTCGACGCTGAATTATTACGACGATTGGCTCCACGACCTCTTTCTCCACGAGTTCACCCACACGATCCACCTCGACATGTACGGTGGCATCGCCAAGCCCTTCCGCTGGGTGCTGGGCCGGATCGTCACGCCCAACGGCCTGACCCCGGGCTGGGTCCGCGAAGGCATCGCGGTCCAGCAGGAGTCGCTGGACGGCAAGGGCCGGGTCAATAATTCCTTCTCCGACATGATGCTGCGGACCGACATCCTCAACGACCAATTTTTGGCCATCGACCAGATGGCCGGCCTGCAATTCGAGTGGCCGGGAACCAACGCGGCCTACATCTACGGCGGAAAATTCTGGGACTACTTGGCCACCACCTACGGCCAGGACAAGATCGTCGAGTTCTCCAAGCGCTACAGCAATTCGATGTGGCTTTTCTCGCTCAACAACAAGGCCCGCAAGACCTTCGAGGACAAGAACTTCTACAAGCTGCACAAGGAGTGGAAGGAATTCCTCACCAAGAAGTACCAGGCCCAAAAGCAGGAAGTCGAAGCCAAGGGCCTGACCTCGCTGGGCGACTTGGCCCATGTCGACCAAGGCAGCTTGGGCGAGCCGACCTTGAGCCCCGACGGAAAGTTCGTCCTCTATTCCAAGACCGACTTAAGCAATAAGGCCGAGATCCGGCGGATCAACCTCGACGGCAGCGGCGACGAGCGGGTCTACAAGGGCCGGATCGGCACCCAATACAGCTTTTCGCCCGACGGCAAAAAAGTCGTCTACAGCGCGATGGGCAGCTACAAGCACTATTACAAGTACTTCGAGCTCTTCGAGCTGGACCTGGCCACCGGCAAATCGAGCCAGATCACCTCGGGCCAGCGGGCCTTCCATCCCGATTATTCGCCCGACGGCAAGAGCATCGTCTTCGTCAAGAACCACCTCAACGGCACCCAGCTCGCGATTTGGGACGTGGCCGCCAAGAAGGCCAAGCTCTTGGGCCAGGCCGAGACCGCGGTTCAATTCAGCTTTCCTCGCTTCTCGCCCGACGGCAAGACCATCGCGGTCAGCGCCTGGCGAAACGGCAACCGCGACATTTACCTCTATGACCTGAGCGGGACGATGCTCAAGCAGGTCACTCAGGACAAGGCCATCGATCTGAATCCGGCCTTCTCCAAGAATGGCGCCGAGCTCTTCTTCACCAGCGACCGCAGCGGCATCACCAACGTCTATCGCTACAATCTCGGCTCCGGCCAGACCGAACAGGTCAGCAACGTCCTGACCGGCCTCTTCGCACCCCAGTTCAGCGGCGACAAGATGATCGTTCAGCATTACTACGGTCGGGGCTACGACCTGAAGGTCTACGATTACAACCCGGCGCCAATCGCGGTGGCCAAGCCCGAGCCGGCCAAGCTGAAAGGGAAGAAGGGTAAGAAAAAGAAAGTCGCGGTGGCTCAAGCCGAAGCGGTCCCGGCCGCGCCGGCGCAAGGCGATTTGGCGGTGGGAGATCCGCTGGCACCGAAATCGCCCTCCCCCCTTGCGGGGGAGGGTGGCCGAAGGACGGGAGAGGGGGGCGACGCGACCTCCACCAGCGTCGCTAGCGCCGTGCCCGCACCCTCTCCGCCTGGCGACATTAAGTCGCCAGTTTCCCCTGATGGCCCCCCCGCAGGGGGGGAGGGCGAAGAGACCGCGACGCTCGAACCGCCTCCCGCTGAACTGACTCCCAAGAAATACAACCCGTTCAAGAAGCTCTTCATCCCGCGCTACATCATGCCGAACATCTACTTCGGCGACAGCGTGACGATCACCGCTGACATCGGCAGCGCCGACCCGCTGGGCTGGCACCGTTGGACCGGCGGCATCAACTACCGGACCGACGCCAACTTCCTTGGCGGCCAGTTCATGTATTCCTATAACCGGCTGAAGCCGTCGCTCTTCGTCAATTTCTTCGACTTCGTCGTCGACTACGGCGACATCTTCGGCATCGGCGAAAGCTTCTTCGAGGAACGCCGCCGGGTCGCGGCCGGCGCCACCCTCGGCACCGGCCGGCACAGCCTGTCAGGCTATTATTTCTTCGAAAACCGCTCGGCTGAGTCGGCGATCCCGCCCGGCGCGATCTTGCCCCCGACCTTGGGCAATTTCTCGGGCTTCGGACTGCGCTATAGCTTCACCCGGGTCGATCAGTTTCCGAAGAGCATCAGCTTGGAGGGCGGCCCTCGCATCCAAATGAACTTCGAGGCCACCGACCAAGCCCTGGGCTCCTCGCCCAACAACGAGCAGATCATCTTCCAGGGCGACCTCCGGGAGTACGTCCCGCTGCCGCTCGACGGCCACGTCCTGGCCTTCCGCTTGGCCGGCGGCATCGCCTGGGGCGACAAGCTGCTCCAGGGCACCTTCCGCCTCGGTAGCGCCTTGGGCGAAGGTACCCTGGCCGCGGTGACCCCTCGGCTCTTCACCCTCCGCGGCCTCCCCAACATCACCTTCGCCGGCGAGCGGGGAATGCTGATGAGCGGAGAATACCGCTTGCCGCTGATCTACCCCCAGCGCGGCCTGGGCACGACGCCGATCCATCTCAACAAGATGTACATGGTGTTCTTCGCCGACTATGGATCGGTCTGGAACGGCGACATCGACTTCGACAACTTCCTCTTGGGCGTCGGCGCCGAGCTGCGGGGCGACTTCGTGCTGGGCTACGGCCTGCCGATCACGGCCCGGCTGGGCTACGGCATCATCGTCGTCGGGCGGCAATTCATCCGCGGCTTGAATGACCCGATCACCAACAGCGCCATCACCAACGGCACCATTATCTTGTCGCTGGGGACCTCGTTCTAAGTGTCATCCTGAGCGAAGCGAAGGATCTGCGACCTGCCAAGGTCTTCGAAGGGCCTTAATCACTTCGATCCAGTAATGGGAATTCCGAGGGAACGAAGGAGCGCTGGAGCCCTAAGCTTCTTGGCCAGTCACAGATCCTTCGCTTCGCTCAGGATGACATTGATGGTAAGAAGGCGGGCATGCGTGCAGCCCTCTTGTCCCTCCTCATCCTGTCCCTCTTGTCTCCGCTGCCGGCGGCAGCCAAGAAAAAGCCGGCCGAGACTTCCGAGCTCACCCTCACCGGCCTGGTCTTCAGCGGCCGTTTCAGCGATGCCGAATCGGTCTTGGAAGGCTTGCTCGGCAAGAAAGCCAAGGGCCCCTGGAAAGAGAGGCTGCGGTTCATCCAAGCCTACGTCGAGCTCCACTCCGGCGACAAAGCCAAGGCCGCCAAGCTCTTCGGCGAGCTCGATCCCAAGGGACCGCTCAAGGATTACATCGTCTATTACCGGGCGCTGGCTTTGCGCGAATCGGGTCAAGCCAAGGAGGCGATTCCGCTTCTCACCGAGCTGTCGAGCCAAAGCTTGCCGCCCAATTTGACGGCCAAGGTCTCGCGCGATCTGGCCCTGGCCTATTGCAAGACCGGCGATCGGGGCCAAGCCGTCGACCGTCTCAACGCCCTCATCCAGACCGAGCCCTCGCCGGCCAAAACTTATCGGCTGCGCTTCGACCGGGCCCGCTGCCTGCTGGAGCTCGGCGACAAAGCCGAGGCCATGGCCGGACTACTCTCGCTCTATCGCTCCGAGCCCGAAGGCGAGCTCAGCGGACAAATCCTCGCCGCTTTAAAAGAAGCCGATCCGGAGTACCGCGTCGGCGCCGGCGAGCACATAGCTCGGGCCGAGCTGCTCTTGGAGCGCAAGCGGCCCGATCTCGCCGCCGTCGATCTCGAGGAAGCCGTCCGGCTCTCGGCGCCGGCCCCGCTCTCCCTCAAGAAGCAGCTGGCCCAAGCCTATTACAAGGCCCGGCGCTACCGCGAAGCCGCGGTCCTCTTCGAGGAGATGCGAGCCGATCCGGCCTCGGGCTTCGGCGGGGAGGACGACTTGGGCGACCTGGCCCGCTCCTATTCGCGGAGCGATCAATTCGATTCGGCGATCGCGGTTTACCGCGAGCTCGGCGTCGACGCCGAAAACGCCTACAAGATCGCCTTCCTCAAGATGGACCAGGGCAAGCTCGAGGACGCCAACCAGCTCTTCGTCGAGCTGCTCGCGGCCTATCCGACCCATCCCCGCCGCGCGAGCGTCGAATGGTTTTTGGCCTGGAACAATTATCGGCTGGAGAATTACGCCGAGGCCGAAGCCCGCTTCGGCGAGCTGCAGGCCAAGGCGGCCCGGGAAAAATCGGAAAAGCGGGCGGCCTATTGGCGGGCCCGTTCGTTGGAGGCCTTGAACCGCAACACCGAGGCCAAGGCGATCTATTCGGACTTGGCCGATGACGAAAATCTTTCCTATTACGCCCTGCTCAGCCTGAAGCGGCTGGAAAAGCTCAACGAGCCGACCCAGGCTCCGCGCCGCGGCGCCGTTCAGAGTCTGCCTCGGCTCAAAGTTCCCGAGCCCTTCGCCATGGGCGAGCTCGATTCGCCGGGTGGCAAGGAGTCGCTGCGACGATTGAAGGAGCTGCTCTTGGTCGGCTTGTGGGAAGACTTCCTAGCCGAGCTCGACTTCGTCGCCGCCCGCGAATCGGTTTTGGAGGATTTCTCGGAGATCCGCAACGGAACCGGAGCCACCGCCCAAGACTCCGGCTCCTGGAACCTGAAGTACCCTCCGGCCTACGCGACCCTCGTCACGCTTTTCGCCCAGACCCGCCACATTCCGCCGGCCTTGGCCTGGGCGATCATGCGCGAGGAAAGCCGCTTCCGGCCTCAGGTCGTCAGCCCGGCCAACGCCATCGGCCTGATGCAGATCATTCCGCCGACCGGCTCCGAGATCGCGGCCTTTCTCCGCCGCTCCGCCTTCAGCCCCGAGGACCTTTACCGGCCGGTGGTCAACGTCGAGTACGGCGTTCAATATTTGGCGATGAACCTCAAGCGCTTCTCGGGCAATCTCATCGAGACGATCGCCAGCTACAATGCCGGACCCGAGGCGGTGGAGCGCTGGAAGAAGGCCCGGCCGGGCCGCGATTGGCAGGAATTCGTCGAGGAAATCCCCTACGCCGAGACCCAAGACTACGTGCGCAAGGTCCTGCGCTCCTATTATCTCTACAGCTTGATCTACGGTTTGGACGAGAAGGTGCCGGCCGAGTTCTATTCGGGAAAGTAGAGCTCGGTCCGCAATGGCGCGTGGGTGCCGTCGAGGCTGCCCGCACGGAAACCGGCATTGGCCAGGTCGTAGCCGGCTTGCTGGTACAAAGCGAGGGCGGTCTGGAAGTGTTTTAGCTGCTCGTACTTGTTTTCGGCCTGGGCTTTTTTGGCGTAGGAGTTGAAGCTACCCAGGACCATGGCCCGGAAGCGATGATCCAAGGGGTTCGGCACTTTCCCATCGACGAAGTATTCCATCACGCCGCTTCCGGTGATCGGCCGGCCATTCTCCCCCCGCAGCATATGAGTGAAGGGCAAGTTGCCCATGCCCAAGGCGGCTGAATGATCCTGGGCGAAGTTCCGCACCGCCTGGTGGACCTTGGCCGCGTCTTGGGCCCGGTAGAGGATGCCCAAATAAGTCGAAGGGGCCTCGGTGCTAGTCGAGAGCGGCGCCGTGATCTGGACCGGCACGTCCAAGGTCAGGAGCTTTTCATGCAGGCCCCGCAAAACCTCGGCCTCGGCGCCGGGCTTGATTTTCAGGGTCAAGGAGGTGTTGGGGTCGCTGAAGCCTTGGGAACCGTAGAACAAGGTCTTGCCGTCGAAGCTGACGTCGTAGACTTGGCCGAAATCCCCGCCGACCTTGGCATCGATCAACCCCTTGAGGACGGCCTTGGTCGGATCGGAGAATTTCACCTCGCCTTCCCGCTTCAGGACTTGGCCGAGGAACAGGGGCAGGGTCACCGAGCTGGAAGAAAGGGAATCCTCTTTCGGTTCATGTCGCGGGAACGTCTTGATCTCATTGACTTTTTTCTTCAGCCTCTCCTTGTCGGAAGTCAGCCAACTCGAGATCGAGTCGAGCAGATTCTGGGAGCGAAGGTCGGGGTGCACCGTGGTCAAGCTCGGGTCCACCGGCTTGGGCGGCTGGGCGGCGGCGATGGCGGCCTCCAGCGGGCTTGGGCTGGGAGCAAGCTTGACGTCCGCCGCCGGGGGCGCCGGCGGAATCGGCTCGGAGTGCAAAGCCTCTTTGGGCACCGGCGAGTGGCGCGGAATCACCGGTTGAGTCAGGTCGGGGGCCGGCGGCGGCATTTCTTGAGAGGCGGTTTGTCGGGCACCGCTGGGCGCCACCGGCGCGGCCGGAGCCTCGGTGTTGAGCTCGCCGAAATCGGCCTCATTGCGCGGGGCCGGAGCCGCCGGCTCTTTTGGCTTTTCGGCCAGGGGCGGCGCCGGGGGGCGCTTCGCCGGCGGTTGGGGAGGCTGGCTACGGCGCATGATGTGGGGGCCGGAGCCGCCGGTCTGCGGAGGCCGGGAAGCTTGCCGGGGACGCTGCGGCGGTGGCGGCGGCTCTTCCATCTCCACCGACTGACGGGCCAGCTTTTCGGTGGCGGAGGCCTGCATGATCAGAGTGTCGCTGACACCCCCGCCGTTGAAATCCCCTTCCGATGGGGCCCGGCGGGGAGGCGGGGCCGCGGCGGGGCGGGCGGCCTTGCCGTCCGGCGGCGCCGGCCGCACGGTCGGCGTCTCGCTGTCGGACTCGGTGGCGTAATTTTCTTTCCGGAGCCGGAAGGTGATGCCGTGGCCCTGCCTCTTGTCCTTCTCACCGCCTAGGGCGATCTCGGCTTCGGGCCGAATCGGAACGGTGGCTCCCGGGATCACTTCCTGGCCGTCGATGTAGATCTTTTCCTCGAGTGTCAGCGAGCGAAGGTACCAGTTCCCGGACTCCGAAACGAAAATCTCGCAGTGTTCGTCGGCGATTCGAGACGGGTCCCGAACGTAGTCCAAGCTGACCGTCCGGGTGTTGGGAGTCTCGCGGGGGTCGGGATTCTTGCCAAAGATATAACGGGTGGTCTTGCGATCGGCGGTGAAGACCACGTTGCCGAAATTATCGATCAATTCCATCGGCGCCTGGTTGGGAGCAAAATCTCGAAGGAGCTTGAGCGGAAACACCTCGGCCGGCTTGGCCGGATCGATGCTCGTCGCCGACCACGGCAACCGGAAGGTGAGCTCGATCGCGTCGTTTTTACCGGCCGGAGCGCCGAGACTGAAGGTGCTGCCGGATTGGAGCGGAATGAATTCTCGGCCGGCTCCGGAGTCGAGCTTCCGCCCGTCCCGACCGCCCAGAAAGGTCCCTTGAGCGCTGTCCTTATCGGTCAAATACCATTGATAACCCTCGCCGCTCGGCGTTCGGGCCAGGAATATCTCGGCATGAGTCGCCTCCAGAAGGCGGCCGCCGATCGCAAAGGAGGATTGGTAGGATCCGTGGACGTCGGGCTTGTGACCGATCAAGTAGCTGGTGTTGAGCGGATCGCCGGAGCCGATCACCTCGCCGTTGAGCAGCAGCTGGAAGACCGGCGTGTTGGCCGGGATGCCATTGCGGTATTCATCGGGCAAGGGGCCATTGAGGCGATCGACGTTGGTCAGCCGAGGCCGAATGGCTTGGGTGATCTCGGAATTTTCGGAATGAGTGCCGTCGGGCGAAACCGGCTTGAGGTTGAGCTCGGTCACGCGATCGCCCATCGGATCCAAATCGGGGTCGCGCTTGAGATTGATCTCGGTCACGCGATCGCCGTTCGGATCCAAGTCTTCGGGCGGAACCGAGTCCCGGGGGGCCGGGGGCCGCTCGCTATGGCCCAGGGCCCGCGAGGACGCTTGAACTTTATCGGCGATCGGAAGGTCGTGGGCGATGAACTCGACGCTCTGGTTGCCCATGCTGATGATGTCGCCGGACTCCAAAAAGACCCAGTCCTGACGGCCCGCCACCCTCTGCTCTTCGGACATGAACTTGGGGTCGGTGCGAATCAGGTTCCAGCGCTCTTCGGCCTGCTGGCCCCGGGCCGGACGATGGACCTCGATCGGGGTGTCGAAGCTCAAGTTTTCCAGGACGAAACGGCCTCTTTTGTCGACGTAAATTTGCAAGGTCGACGACTTGCTTCGCCAGAAGGTCGTCGCCGAGGTCAGTTTCACGCCTTCGCCGCCTTTGACCGAATTAAGCTGGGCCACTTCGAAGGCCAGGGGCTTGACCTCCTCGTTTCGCCTCCCCATGGCTTCTTGGATCTCCTTGGAGGGCATCGGATCGAAGCCGGGGTAAAGCGCTTCGAAGGGGAAGGTCTCGGCGGTGGGCGGCGGTCCCAAGCGCTTTTGGGCGGGCGATTGAGGAACATCGACCACGATATGAGCTCCGCGATCGGGCGAAAGAAGCTTGCCGTCGACGCCGATCCGCAGCTGAAAGCTATCGCCCAGCTGCAGGACTTCATTGTTCTTGAAGCGGGCGTGCTCGCCCGGCGCCAGCCGGCGGGTGCCGACGAAGGTCCCGTAGGTGCTGCCGGCATCGGCGACGTACCAAAAGCTGCCGCTGCGGTCGCGGACCAGGACCGCGTGGTATTCCGAAACGGTGTCCTCGACCCCGACGTTGAGCTTGGCGTAGCCGTCGAGATACTCGACGCCTTTGCGGCGGCCGGGGCTGCTGCCGATCCAGATCGCTTTTTGCTCGCCGGCCTTTTCGATCTTCCATTTACCGTTGAAATTGAAGGCCTGACCCGGAGCGAGCCCCGTCTTTTTGACCGGTTCCCGGCCGAAGCTGTCCAACCGGAGCTTGGCTTCGCCCAAGCCGCCCTGAAGGCGGCCCATCGTCATGCGGTTGGCCAAGTTGAAGCCGATGGTGGCTTGAGCGTAAGCCAGGCCGCTTTCGAGGAAATGGGAGAAACCGTCCTTGCCGTCGTCGGGCATCAAGTCCCAATGGCGCGCCAGGCTGTTGGCTCCGTGCATCGCGAGGACGCCGGTGCCGTGGTTGACGAAGGGAATGGCCACGTTGCGGGAGAGCCAGTTGGCCTCGCCCCCGCCCCAGCGCGGATTGAGCAGCACCCGGCCGGTCGGCGAAGTGAGCAATTGGGTTTCGGTCGGCGTCTTGGTGAAGACCCGGGCGCTGAGCGGGTTGACGACGGCATGGCTCATCCGCATCGCGCCGAAAAGCATCAGGCCCGAAAGAAATTCGTTGCCGAAGTTGGCCATGACCTTGTTCGGGTCGTGAACCGCCGAAGCTCCGGCTTGATGGAGAGCGGTGAAAGCAAAGGCTTCGCCGGCAAGGCCACCGCCGCCGGCCAGCCAGCGGCCGGCGAAGTTGACTCTTCCGCTTCCGCCCAAGACTCGCGCGAACCTGCTCAAGCCAAGCAAACCCGCACCCTCGGCGGCGGCGCCGAGGAAGGGCGCTCCGCCCATCGCGATCAAGGTGGCGGGATGGGCGACTTGCTCGGTGAAATGGGGAAGAAAGGCCTCGACCTTCGAGCCGAAGGTCCCCTTTCCGCCCATCGTTTCGAGAAGAGCCTTGGCCTTGGCCTGGACAAATGGCGAATTCTGCAGCCCGTTCAGGATACTTTGGGCCGAAGCCAACATTTGGGCCCGCCGGAACAGCCGCCCGTCGGCGAAATGCAAGAGCGCGGTGGCCCGCAGCTCGGCGTCGGTTTCGACGCCGATGGAATTGAGCTCGATGGCGTTCGGGCTGGAGAGCATCCAGTCGCGGGCCTGGGCCTCGTCGCCCTCGAGGCTCAGCGACTTGAGCACTTCGAAAGCGCTGGCCGCGGGCTTGGACTTGGCGGCCGCCAGCGCCTTCTTGACGACATCGATATTGGACTTTTGCAACTGCTCCAAGTCGATCGCGCCATGGCGCAGCACCCGCCGGTTCCACCAGCCCGATTCGGAATCCTGCTTGCGGGCCATCGACTCATTGGCCAGCACTCCGATCGCCTCGAGGATTTGAGGAGTGGCCTCGCCGCGGCGGGGATCCTTCTCCGAGCGCTTGGCGAAGACCGAGGGTTCGGCCGGCCCGGTCACCGAGTTGGCGTTGGGCAAAAGGGCCTTCCAGGCATCCTTGGGCTCGACGTCGTTTCCGGTCAAAAGCAGCGACGCCATGTTGACGACGAAAGCCTGGCCCTTCTCGGCCACTTTCGCCTTCTCGTCGGCCGGCGTCTCGGCCCAAATTTGGTTCATCCGCTCGGCGGCGGCCTTCCATTCTTCGGAATCGGCCAGCTCATGAGCCGGCTTCCATTGGCGGGTGAAATTCGTCAGCTTCCAAGTCTTTTCATCGACGCTGATCGTGTCGCTCAAGATCAAGCGGCCGTTGGCGGGATCGTCGTCGCCGTCGATGGTCATGTTGAAAGTGATGTGGATCTGGCCGTCCTTGCGCACCAGCGTGTAGTGATTGGCCTTGTCCTTGAGCTTATAATTGAGGTCCTGCCAATTGACCTCGACCATGTGATGGTTGAGATCGAGATATTCATGCTCGCGCTTGTAGGCCTTGGCGAAATCCTCCAAGGTCTTGCCGTCGGCGTCGGTGAGCGCCCGGCCGAAAGAAGTGCCGGCGCTGAAGGCGAAGTCCTGAACGGTCTTGTCGTCGATGCCGCGGGGCTGCTTCAAGGTCTCGCGGTACTTCTCCAGCCAAGCGGCCCAATTCCCCTCGCCCTTGCCGTTATAGTCGAAAGCCCGCTGGTAGGATTTCAGCTTCTTTTCGGAGGAGTCGAAGACGAAGGTGTCGCGGAGGTAGACCCGGCCGTTTTCCGGGTCGGCGTCGCTGTCCAACGGGATGACGAAGGACACTTCGACCTCTCCGTTCGGATGGACCACCGCCTCGGAACGCGACTCGGGATCGCCGCTTTTGAACTTCAGAGGGATTTTCTCAGGGTCCTGGGGATCGAAAAGATCGAGGACTTCCTTAAAAAAGGCCTGATTCTCCCTCAAAAGATCGCGGGTCTCCCCGGATAAATGGAACGTGCCCCCGTGCTTACTCATTTCAAAGGATACCGCGCCCCCCGGCGAGGTTCTTTCACGAGGCTAAGGCGAATGACGAAAGCTCGCCGGCCCCTTTTCACAATAATAATGTCGTCTAAACCGGCAAAGCCGCGAAATTAAAGGGTTTCAAGGCGCCGGTTGGGTTTGAAAGCTTATCGCTCCGCCACCGCAAAAGTTGTCTGACCCAAAGGGAAATTACTCAGGTTTCCGGAAAATCTGGGTCGTGTCGTCGTCCGTCCGACTGTTGTTCGAGGGCGGCTGGATCCCGGGGTCGGAATCGGCCTTGGGCTTCGACTCAGCCTTGGGATTATGGACATAAGCCACGCCGCTCCAGTTGTCGGCCTCAAGATGGTCGATGGCCTTGCCGCCTTGGGGCGCCTCGAAGACGTTCCCGTTGGAATCCACGAAACGCTGGACGCCGTCGACAAACACACCCTGCCGCCGATCGCGGGGATAGGTGCCTTTTTCGTAGGTTTCGTCGACCTCGTTCGCCTTTTTCATCCGCTGCCCGACCCAGGCATCGATGGTCTTGATGATCTCGTCCGCGCCTTCCTTGCCTTCGATCAGGTCGATCAGGACTTGGGGGTCCTTGAGGTTCTTGCTGGTGCCGTCGGGCAGGACTAAAACCACGTCGCCGGTTTCGAGCGGGAGGCGGTCGATGCCCTTGGCCGGCACCGGGTAGCCCGAGGCGTCGGGCACGTAGCCCTCGTTGGTGCTGTGGGGACCAAAGCTTTTGGGGCTGCCGACGGGATTGAAAATATTGCTGGCGCGTTCGTGGGTGATGATCGCCAGATCGCGGTCTTCCTTCGGCGTCTTGCCTTGGTTGATATCGAATTCGACGGCCATCCGGGCCAGGTTGTCCTCGGCGTTCTGGTAGATCCAACGGCGCTTGCCGTCGGATCCCTTCCGCAAAACATAAATCTTCACATCGCCGCCCCAGTTGGCTTCCAGTGTATGGGGGCCATTGAGGGTATCGGGCCGGCGAATCTTCACCGCGCCGATGCAAGCGCCCGGCTCCCGGCCCTTGGGGGCGGTGGGATGAAGCTGACTCTTCACCGCGTCATTAGCTTTGTGCATGGCTGCTGAGAGGTCGCCATTGACCTGGACCGCTTCGGTCACCGTCGTCAAAGTCAGGTTGGCGGCTTCCTTGCCGCCGGCATGGCCGCCCATGCCGTCGACCGCGACCAAAACCAAGTCGCGCTCGTTGGTGTAGGCCATGCCGATGCCGTCCTCGTTACGCTCGCGGCCGACGCCTTCATGGGTGAGGCCGGCGTATTCGCCCATCAGCTCGTTGGCCGATTGGCGGATCTCGCGGTTCGAGAGCGGAGCGTTCTTTTCGCCCATGCCGACCTGGGCGGGCGGGAACTTCAGGCCGTCGGGCAAGGTCGGACGCACCCCTTCGCTCTTGGGGGCGTTGGGGGGCGGAACCGGCTGGGCTTCGGGCTGGGTCGGCGCCGGTTTCGAATCCGGTTTTGGTGCCGGCTTCGGATCCGCTTTTGGAGCCGATTTGCGGGGACCGAAGCCCGGAATTTTGCCGAGCAGAGCCATGGCGCCGCGGGCGAAGGAGCGCTCCGAGGAGCTCGTCGCGGGCTTGGCGTCGGCGGCCGGCTTGGCCGCCTCGTCCTTGACCGCGGGTTTCGAAAAACG